>NZ_JAVFVN010000725.1:0-363 GCF_030910085.1 Stenotrophomonas maltophilia group sp. RNC7
TTCTCCCATACTTACTTCGAATCTCGTCCATTACATTTGTTAATTTATATTGTCTTTCCCTCTTCTCAATATCATCAAAAATTGATAACTGTTCCTCTCCATCAGCCACTAAGTTAGATAGTACTATGTTGATACTTCGAATAGGCTCTCCAGTATGCATTTTGAGGACATACTTCAAACAAACATTATAAATATCCATTGTTATGTTGGTTGCGCGACTTAGGGTTACTGTCTTTCTTATCCCCCCGACGTACTCCTTACTGTAGCCTATATCTATATGCACTGTTCTTGCTAGTTTGTGTTGTTTCCTAATGCGATAGCATACCTCTTCCGTGTGTTCTAGCAGTACAATAGGTAATTCAT
>NZ_JAVFVN010000763.1:0-955 GCF_030910085.1 Stenotrophomonas maltophilia group sp. RNC7
AAAGTATCTCTCTTAACAAATACATTTCTCTAATTAGATACTAACATAAATATATATAACTAAAGCACCCTAATTTCCAGGGTACTTTTGATATGAATCACCTATACCGTTAAAGAATACATATCTTTTAAAGATTAAATAGAAAGAAAAATTGCCGACTTTTATGTAAAAGTCGGCTGCTTTCTTATAGTTCATCCCTCCCATATGAACAAACTCAACTACTGCTTATAAGCGCCTTCTAATCCTAATATTTGAGCTGTTTAGTTTTTACAGATACTAAGAGGAACATCTCCTAAATGCGATATTCATAGCTAACCTGCATAATATCATCCCCTAATATGTCCGTTAAAGAGTTCTTATTTTTAATTGATGAACTCAATCCTGGAGATGAACTATATTCACTAAAAGAATATCGGAAATCCGCAACCATTTCGAGATCCATATCAAAGCGGACCCTTTCTTGCAATTCCTTATAGTCTGATTTAGAAAAATTAATAGGACTTTTTCCATAAAAATAGACAAATTGATAATAGTGTGTACCTTCCAATTTTGATTGATGATTTTCTATTTCCCTTTTCACTAATATACCCATACAAGAAATCTCTCCATTATATTTATCCTTCATACAAACTGGATAAGATTCTAAAAGTGTATCTTCTTCAAGATTTATATCATTCAAAATATACATTTTTCATATCCCCCTTTATTCCATATCATTAAAAAATATGCAAGGAAAATGAATATATAACTACTTGTACAATATTATTTTCTAATACAAAAATTAAGAAGGAATATGTATAATATCCCTTCTTATAATGGACTTTCAAAAGTGTATGTAATATCTATCGCTCCATCTTGATGAATACTTATTTTTTGAATTAACGCTTGAAATACATGAATCAAATCTTGCTCTTGCTTTTGTAACTGCTCAAAAGCTTGTTTTATCGTTTGAATA
>NZ_JAVFVN010000017.1:0-638 GCF_030910085.1 Stenotrophomonas maltophilia group sp. RNC7
GCTGCTTTTTTACAACTTCTATTACCAAACATTCTGGTAATAATTATTTTAATATGTACAATAACAGTAGATGCGTTACTATTAAACGGCTACTTATTTATACATACCTTTTTCCAAAATCCAGCCAACGGCATAGGCATAATAGCCTTACGTGTAGGTATATTCTTTTTCATATATGCCCTTAGCATATTCATTATTGAGAAAAAGAATTATATCTCTTCGGAAGAAGAGAAAGAGGTGCATTAATAAATGATATTATACTATTTATTAAAAAGAGACTTGTATTTACGCTTTAGAGATACCATGAAAATGTCTACTTTTCTAATCCTTTTATACACTGCTATTGTTTTTTATTGTACATGGAATCAACTTACCGCCATGAATGAGCGACATGTTTCTCTAAGTATTAATTTTTATAAAATATTTTCAGGTGTAGATTTTATTAATCTAGCTCACTTTTATAAAGAAGGTCGTCTAACATTCCCTTTTTACTGGCTCTTCTTTCAGTTGATTCCTTTATTGGCACTAGGACATTTTACTCATTCAGATATACAAAAAAACGGTGTATATTTGCTTCCTCGTGTTAGAAAAAAATCTTTGTTATGGTCAAGTAAAATGATCTCATTATTCGTTTATAC
>NZ_JAVFVN010000824.1:0-878 GCF_030910085.1 Stenotrophomonas maltophilia group sp. RNC7
ATGCGCTCGACATTTCGTTCGAGCGGGCCGATGCGATCATCGGCCAGTGGCCGGATTCACATCTGCCGATTGCGCTCAAGGCGCTGGGATTGTCGCCTGCGGAATGCTATCTCACCATGACAGCCATTCTGGGACCGATCGACACCAATCGCGACAGCCTGCGGGAGTTCGTCCACATCTACCGATCCATCGACCGCGAAAAGGCGATGGCGCTCGTGCGGCGCTGGAAGGCTGAAGACATGTCGGCCATGCTGCGCGGCAAACTGCGCGAAATGGCGGAAGCCGAAGACGACACCCCGCTCGTGGATGCGGCCAATTCCGATCATCCCTCCCGCCAGCGGCTGGCGAAATAAGCGCATAAAAAAATTCAGAACGCCTCTCCGTCCTGCGAAATCGAGAACAGCGCCGAAGCATCGGCTATGTCTTCCAGTTCGACCATCCAGAGGTCGGGGTCGAAGCGGGTTTCCCGCGCCATGCGGTCACTTGCCGCCATGTCATCGGCGTCGTGAAGAATGCGCAGGAACATGCGCTCCCCGTCATTATCTTCTTCATAGGAGGTTTGCGGCGCTGGCGAATAGAGATCGCAGGTGCCGAAGCGCGAGCTTACCTTGATGAATATCGCGCCGGCTTCCGGCGAGCCGCGGCGGGCGAGATAGGCAAAGCCGCCCTCGCCCTGCACCTTGCGGATCAAGGCTGAAACCCAGAAATCGGATGTCAGGCGCATCGCAAATCCATCAACTGATCAAGCCGATCTCGCGCATCTTGGCGATGAGCGTTCCATCGATTTCGCCCGTCACCGGCAGGCTGAACAGTTTCTGGAATTCGCGCACCGCTTCCTGTGTCGACTTGCCCGGCTGTCCGTTCACCGGCACCGTGTC
>NZ_JAVFVN010000837.1:0-752 GCF_030910085.1 Stenotrophomonas maltophilia group sp. RNC7
CTGTCAGCGATAATGCAGCGCGGCTTTCAGCCTTTGCAGATCGCGGCAGGTGTGTCGGTTGATACGGGTCGTAAAGACAAAGACGGCAAACCGATCATGGCGGCAAAGTACACGGGCTTTCACTCGCTACGTCACTTCTATGCCTCGTGGTGTATCAATCGAAAGGAAGATGGCGGATTAGGATTGCCGCCGAAGATTGTTCAGGAAAGGCTCGGTCACTCGTCAATCATGCTGACGATGGACACATATGGCCACTTATTCCCACGCAATGATGATGCTACAGAGCTAGCCTCAGCCGAAGCTGCGCTATTAGGATAAGACTAAAATGACAAAAACCGATTGGCCATCAGTAGTAGCGTTGATGGTTTCGTTTATTGCTTTGGTACAGTCGACTTTTTTCTGGAGAAGGTCTTTTCGTCCTATCGTAACCGCCATGGTGAAAACAGTCGCCGGTGGAAATCAGGCTCTGGCCTTTAACTTGGTGTTGCTGAATTCAGGAACGATACCCGCAAAGAACATAACATTGTACATTCGGGATCCTAGGAAACTCGAGGAAGCGCTAGACAAAGCGCCCGACAATCTGCGTGCAATATTTCTGTCTTGTTTCGACAAAGAAACCATAATCCCCATAATTCACAACGGTTCCGAGGTAGCGTGTTCCTTTGGATTTACCAGTCACGACAAAGGGTTTTGGAAGCCAAACGCGTTGCTTCCAATCTCGATAAGATACGAAGGGTGGTTTGGACGAGTTT
>NZ_JAVFVN010000846.1:0-525 GCF_030910085.1 Stenotrophomonas maltophilia group sp. RNC7
AGTTTTTCCTAATAAAGTTATATCCGACGGAATTTGAATATGATGTTTATATGCAATATTAAACAGTTCCTGAACAGCTTTACCAAGACTAAGTTGGCTTAAAGGGACATCATAATAGTTTTGCTTTAGATACTCCACATCCGCTGTCAGTTGTTTCATATTTACATCATCAGGTACCAAACCCATCTGTGTAATTGCTTTGATAACCCCTCTTGTATTTTGGCGCATCATAGAAATAACTAACGACGCTAAATGCTGTTTTAATTCAGGACTAAGACTTCCAACCATACCAAAGTCCATAAAAACAATAACTTCACCCGGTAAAAAAATGATATTACCAGGGTGGGGATCACCATGAAAAAAGCCTTCAATTAGAATTTGGTGAAGGATAGATTGAACTACCCGTTCAGCTAGTACCTTGCGATTTAGTCCTTGGTTATCCATTTTTTTTAATTCATTTAATTTTATTCCTTCTATGTATTCCATAGTCAGTACTTTTGAAGTTGTATAATCCCAATATACTTT
>NZ_JAVFVN010000011.1:0-837 GCF_030910085.1 Stenotrophomonas maltophilia group sp. RNC7
CTTTTTCCGATGCGGTCGTCCGTCTTGTATCAGACAAATTCCGCGACGTTGTGAGTGCCAGAGATTTCGGTGCTTTCGGGGCAGGCAATGATGACACGACCGAATTACAGACTTTTCTTAATCAGATGAAGCCAACTGGACTTAAGGCGTGGTTGCCGCGTGGTGAATACGCTCTATCGTCTACACTTGTCCTTAATAATGCTGGTACGAATGTACAGCCGGGTGTGGAGCCAGAGAAAAATGAAATTCTTTATAGAACTGCAATTGTTGGCGATGGAGCTGGATCAACTATTCTACGCTACGTTGGTTCTGGCGCTGCGCTGCATATCAACACTGGATTAGGTAAGGCCCATCATCGCGGGTTTAGTCTCGTTCAAGATGATAATGTAAACAGGAGTGGTGTAGGACTAAAAGTAGATTGGTCGGCATCTCTTAAATTTTCTGATATTGAGATTAAAGGCTTTGAGTATGGACTGCACAACCTAGATAGTTTTTCTATCTTGTACGAGGCAATAGACTTTGAAGATAACAGAGTTGGTTTCATTGGGGGCTATGCACAGGGATCACATCCTAATGCTATAAATTTCATATCTTGCCGGTGGATGAATAATAAGAATAGTGGTGTAACTTTGATTAATCCTACCACTTGTAATTTTATTGGCGGTTCATTTGAAGGAAACGGCACTGGTGACAACCAAACAGGTGCCATCTCCATTAATGGAGCTTCTAGCGAAGGGGCATTTGGTTGCAATATTACTGGTGTTTATTTTGAGAATAATTTTTGTTTGGCCGATATAGTTATAAACAATGCGGGTAGCGGTAGCCGAGTGGGAATGC
>NZ_JAVFVN010000036.1:0-1273 GCF_030910085.1 Stenotrophomonas maltophilia group sp. RNC7
GCTTCCTGACTGCGGTCTCGATTTCGGAAGGCGTGTAGGCGGCAAAGCCCATCAGGAACCCAGCCTTTGCTTTGCCGGTCGCATGAAGTGCCGATAATCCAAGAAGCTCAATGCCGACACGTCGTGCAGCATCAATGGTGACGCGCTCCGGGAGATCGCTTGTCAAAACGCACGGCATCTGCAGGCCGCCGGTGGGGACGCGAGCTTCGACAAAGCCGGACAAATGCTTGTCGATCAGCCTGACGAGCACGTCGAGCCGTTCAGCATAGACGCCCCGCATCGAGCGTACATGCGCTCCGAAATGCCCACCCTCCATGAAGCGGGCCAGTGTCAGTTGCGCCATCGGTGCGGTATGACCGTCGAGAAGCGTGCGCGCAGCCGTTAGCGGTTTCACCAGTTGCGGCGGCAAGACCATGTAACCGATACGCAAACCAGGAAAGAGCGACTTGGTAAAGGTGCCGATATAAATAGTGCGGTCGTGTGGATCGAGGCCTTGCACGCAGGCGGTTGGCTTGCCGGCATAATGGAACTCGCTGTCGTAATCGTCCTCGATGATCCAGGTCTGATGCCGCGACGCCCATTCTATTAAAGCCAGGCGGCGATCCAGGGCCAGCGTGGCACCAGTCGGGAACTGATGGGAGGGCGTCAGAAAAACAGCCTTGGCCCTCTGTGGTTCGGCCATGATCTGCTCGATGACGAGTCCTTGCCGGTCGAGGCGGATCGGGACGCATTCGAGTCCCGCGGCATCGAACGCCTTGCGCGCGCCATAGTAGGCCGGGTCTTCAATGAAGATCGCCTCGCCAGGATCAAGCAGCATATTGGCACACAGTGACAGGGCTTGCTGCGAGCTGGTCAGCACCAATACACGGTCGGCGGTAGCGCGCGCGCCGCGTTCAAGGTTCACATAGTCAGCAATGGCGCGGCGCAATGGCTCGGTTCCCTGAGGATCGCCATGAAGCAATGCCTGCACCCCGGCCTCCTTGCGCACCTGCCGTTCCAGCCGCTCCCAGGTCTGAAGTGGAAAGGTACGGGTTTCCGGCACGCCATGCGCGAAGGGCCGTGGGATCAGCATTTCGCGTACCCCGCCGCTTCGGAACATGGCATTGCCCCGTTTGCTGAGATTAGGCGCCTGATTGCGCAAAAGCGCATCCCGCTGGGAAATGCGATGACCGGGTGTGAACTCCGTAATCTGCGCCACAAAACTGCCGCTGCCGACCCTGCGGTCGATAAAGCCCTCCGCATGCAACTGCGCATAAGCCGCCTCGACCGTGTC
>NZ_JAVFVN010000052.1:0-398 GCF_030910085.1 Stenotrophomonas maltophilia group sp. RNC7
TATAATTGTTTGATCGTCTATCTCAAGCTCATACTCTCTAGCGCCAGCAACAGAGTCCCACATCAGGATGATTTGGGTATCCTTCGGTATACCATATAAATTTTGCGGTATATCTGGCAATGTAGTCTTAGCAATGATATCCGTCCACTTTCCAGCACCACTTGAATTTTTAGCTCTTACTCTATAGGTACGTTGTGTGTTTGAATTCACATCTGTATCTGTAAAGGTTGGTGATGATCCAACATTTACTGAATTCCCTTGGATTTCAATATCATACCCTGTGGCTCCCCTAACTGGATTCCAGGTTAACGTGTTTGATGTACTAGTAGATGTAACCTGAATAGATTCCGGTATACCTGGTAGTGTCCAGCTTCTTATGGTTTTACTCCATTCTCCCG
>NZ_JAVFVN010000134.1:0-334 GCF_030910085.1 Stenotrophomonas maltophilia group sp. RNC7
GAGGTGGGGCGGGGGGGGGGGGGGGGGGCCCGTTGGGCCCCAGATGGGGCCCCCCCCCCCCCCCCCCCGGGGGTTAGGGGGGTGGGGCCCACCCCCAACCCCCCCCCCCCCCCCCCCAACCAACCCCAACCACCACAGCACACCCCACCCCCCCCAAAAACCCGCCACGCCCCACCACAGACACACCCCACACAACTACCGCGGGTGGGGTGGTGGTGGGGGGGGGTGGTTTGGGGTTTACTACACCCCCCCCATCACCCGGCGGGGCGTCTGCGGTTGCCCCCCGCCGCCCCCCCCCCCCCCCCCCCCCCCCCCCCCGCCCCACCTCTGACAG
>NZ_JAVFVN010000160.1:0-871 GCF_030910085.1 Stenotrophomonas maltophilia group sp. RNC7
TCAGTCATTAGAAGCTATTCTTTGGAAAGAGCTCGGAACTCGAGAAGACTATGAGAAAGAGTATGGAGATACGTCAGTTACAAAATTAGTTCGTCAAATTGTCGGTTTAGATCCGCAGGCTGCTAATGCTGCGTTTTCTCAGTTTTTAATGAATGAACAATTGAATGTTAATCAGTTACGTTTTGTGAAATTAATTGTTGATTACGTAGTGAAAAACGGCATCATTGACAAACGAGTGTTACAAGAAGAACCTTTTAAAACAGTAGGTAGTATCGTTGAATTGTTCCAAGATGATATGGCGTATGCAAGAGGGATTATAGGGATTATTGATCAAATAAATAGTAACGCTGAAATATTTATGGAAGCATAGACGAAGAATTATATTTATTCTTCATCTAGCTTAGAAGAGGTATTGTGCTTTAGGAAAGGAAACTTGCATTTTCCATTCTTAGTAGGATACAACCTCAAATTTTATTTTGTAAAAGAGAAGATATAAATCTTCTCTTTTTTTATGATATGCATTGTTATAAATAATAACAAATACATTTATAGGATTTTACAATGGGAGGGGGATCTTTTTATACTCGAATTGATAAAAATAAAACTTATACTAGTGGTTATTCTATACAACCTGTCTTTTCCATAGTATTAAGGTGGTCGGATAAAAAGTTTTTTAACTTTTATCTGTAAGAAGTTGAAGTGTGGGAAAGTGAAAGTTGGAAAAAATGTAGTTGAATACACTGTAATGAATTTGACAGACCTTATAAAAGTGTTAATTACCTTCTTTTCTAAATATCCTTTGAAAAATATAGAAACGAAAGATTTTATTTGAAATTATTTTGTATAAAATTATAAAAGGAGAAGGAAAAGG
>NZ_JAVFVN010000162.1:0-844 GCF_030910085.1 Stenotrophomonas maltophilia group sp. RNC7
TTCACACTTTTCGGGATGCGCTCTAAATCGAGAATTACGCCATCCTACTGTGATTTCAATAATAATTCATTGTCTTGAAGCTGAATTGCTCAATCACGCCATTGCCGCCCGCACCGATGCGGCCTATGTAGATTCCGCACACAAGTTTTGAGGCAGCATCTGTTCGGCCCGCCGCTGGCTGCCCATGTAAGCCGAATGACAAGAGGAGAGTTTCCAATGGCTTTCGAACTGCCCGCCCTGCCGTATGACTACGACGCCCTTGCGCCTTTCATGTCGCGCGAGACGCTTGAACTTCACCACGACAAGCACCATCAGGCCTATGTCACCAACGGCAACAAGCTGCTCGAAGGCTCCGGCCTCGAAGGCAAGAGCCTGGAAGAGATCGTCAAGGAAAGCTACGGCAAGAACCAGGGCCTCTTCAACAATGCCGGCCAGCACTACAACCACATCCAGTTCTGGAAGTGGATGAAGAAGGGCGGCGGCGGCAAGAAGCTGCCGGGCAAGCTTGAAAAGGCAATCGAGTCCGATCTTGGCGGCTACGACAAGTTCCGTGAAGATTTCATCGCTGCCGGTGTCGGCCAGTTCGGCTCGGGCTGGGCGTGGCTGTCGGTCAAGAACGGCAAGCTCGAAATTTCCAAGACCCCGAACGGCGAAAATCCGCTCGTTCACGGCGCAACGCCGATCCTCGGCGTCGACGTGTGGGAACACTCCTACTATGTCGATTATCGCAACCTGCGTCCAAAATACCTTGAAGCCTTCGTCGACAATCTCATCAATTGGGAATTCGTCGAAGAGCTGTATGAAAAGGCCTGATGCCTTTCCTGTGAGAATAAGAAAAACCCCG
>NZ_JAVFVN010000165.1:0-394 GCF_030910085.1 Stenotrophomonas maltophilia group sp. RNC7
GACGATAGTAAGTATAATACAAATCACTCATTTGCCTTTAGTTTTTCAGATGCAACTTCATCCTCTACAAAGGGCAGCATTAAGCTTCAGAAGTTTGGAGTGGATCAAACCACTGGTAATGAAATACCTTTAGCAGGTGTAAATTTTCAGCTGATAAAGAAAATTGCTGGAAATGAGTATATTATACAAGAAGGCAGTACAAAAGCAGATGGTACTCTAACCTTTGAAAATGTCAGATATGGTACTTATTTTATAAAAGAAGTAGCTGCACCAGACGGACATATAAAAATGTCGGATGAAGAATTTATACTATCTGCGGGAAATGACATTCTAGTACTTGAAAATAAAGATAAGATTATAAAACTGCAGAATATCAAAATAAACCAAGGGATCA
>NZ_JAVFVN010000190.1:0-318 GCF_030910085.1 Stenotrophomonas maltophilia group sp. RNC7
GTATCTAATATAGTTTTGAATTTTATATTGGTTAAGTTTATGGGACATTCAGGTTTAGCATTTGCTACCAGCATAGCTACTATAATTGCTACTATTATTATGTTATATGGAGTGAAAAAGAAAATAGGTTTATTACGTACAAAGAATTACATCATAACATTTTTTAAAATTGGATTAGCTTCCATTTTAATGGGAATAGTTACCTATTCAACGTATTATGGACTATATAAATCCTTAGGGACAATAAGGTTACGCAACTTGATATCCTTATTTGTTGCAGTAGGATTATCCGTAATAGTGTATGTAACATTATGTTAT
>NZ_JAVFVN010000197.1:0-351 GCF_030910085.1 Stenotrophomonas maltophilia group sp. RNC7
ATCCAATATTCATCCGGAGTTAATCCTGCATCTGTTAATACATTTAAAGCTAAATTATATAAATTGTCTTCCCTGGGTCCTGTATATTCATAGGTTGATTTAGATAATGATTCTAGCCGATCCCTGCCAGAAACTTTGGCGCTGATTCCCTCTTCTGTTACTTCCCAATCACCACTCCAAAAGATTCCTAGGGGCACAAATTCTTTTTCTCCACGATCTCTTTCTATGCCTAACCAGGCTTTAATTCTCCGATTCGGTTTCAACATCTCATATAAAGGACTTTGAGTGTTGCCTGCATCAAATTTTCTATCCTTATTAGATAAAGTTATTGTGATTTCATTAGATGTTATG
>NZ_JAVFVN010000203.1:0-587 GCF_030910085.1 Stenotrophomonas maltophilia group sp. RNC7
CCAGCCGTATCAACGACGTGATGGTTGGTTAGAAAAAGCGGTTCTAAGCCTATATCAAAGCGGTGTAAGTACGCGACAAGTTGGTAAATTTGTGGAGCGTTTATTAGATGGTAATCCTTACTCAGCTACTACTGTATCTAATATTACCGAAAAGATTAGGGACAATATCGAAAGTTGGCAATCACGTACATTAGAGTCGAATTACACGGCACTTTATTTAGATTGCTTATTTTTTAGTGTGCGTCGCGATACGGTTGAAAAAGAGGCTATTTATATCGCTTTAGGTATTACATTGGAAGGGAAACGTGAAATCTTAGGTTTTTATGTTGGCGGAAGAGAATCGGCAAGTGGTTGGAGAGAAATTCTAGAAAATCTACATGAACGAGGTGTAAAAAACGTCTTACTAGGTATTTTCGATGGATTAACTGGCTTAGAAACAGCGTTTCTAAGTGTATACCCTAAAGCGGATGTTCAACGCTGTGTCGTGCATAAAATGAGAAATGTGTTGTCTAAAGTAAGAAAATCTGATCAGAAAGAAGTCGCAAGTGACTTTAAACAAGTGTATAAAGCTGTAGATTTACCAAGTG
>NZ_JAVFVN010000213.1:0-331 GCF_030910085.1 Stenotrophomonas maltophilia group sp. RNC7
AACGGCTGCGGCCGTTGCTGCCAACACGTATCCGTAGCGCCACAAACCCGATACCTGGATCGAGGCGACGGAACGTGTCGTCACTTCAACGAGGCCCACGCTCACTGCACAATCTATGATAGAAGACCCGACATTTGCCGCATAGACGTTCAATACCGCTTGCATTTCGCCGCGAAGGTCAACTGGGATGACTTCGTCGAGCGCAACCTGCAGGTGTGTCACGCGCTGCAGCGAAAGGCAGCAGAGCCTCAGGCCTGAACGACAGAAAGCCGCCGGTGCATCACCGGCGGCTTTCTGAATTCTTGGCGGACAGAGGGGGATTCGAACCCCC
>NZ_JAVFVN010000225.1:0-2139 GCF_030910085.1 Stenotrophomonas maltophilia group sp. RNC7
AATCTATTTCAGAGAGACCTAAGTTGCAAGCTATGTTAGATATGGCAACCGAGAAGAAGGTTAATGCAGTTATTTGTTGGCAGCAAAGTCGGCTTGCTAGAGATATGAGTGACATTATTATTATTTCTGGGGTTCTAAGTGAAGCTGAGTGTGACATTATTTTTTCGGATCCTAACGAGCCGAATTTTGAACAAGAAGGAATTGGAAAGTTATATCAAATTATTAAGTCTTGGAGTAATGAAGAAGAGGTTAAACAGCTACGAATCCGTGTTAAGGAGCATTTACGGGAACGTGCGAGAGATGGAAGGTACGTGGGAGGCACTTATACCGGCTATCAATGGGATACCATGAGGAAAAGAATGGTTGAAGTTCCTGAGGAAATGGAAGTGGTAAAATTAATTTTTCAACACTATCTTTATGAAGGGAAATCTGTTAACCGAATTGCAAAAGTTTTGAATAAAAAAGGTTATCGTACAAAGAACGGCAAAAAGTTCTATCCATATTCAATCGTTAGCATTCTGCAAACTAAAATATATTGTGGATATTATCGATGGGGGTTCACTACCTCGGTTAGAAGAGGAAAACCAGAGGAAGCAGAGGGGTTTGATGCAAAGGTAGATTGGATAGAACCGATTATAACTTTGGAAGAATGGAATAAAGTTCAAGAAATTATGGTTTCTCGGTCAGGAATAAAAAGAGGACAAAAATGCAGAACATTTACCATATCATCTTTTTTGCTAAGTGGAAAGGTATATTGTGGATTCTGTGAGAAGAAAATGAGTGCACAAAATGGGAGTACAAAATATGTTGATAAAAGTGGAAACAAAAAGGTGAAGGAGTATTACAAATATCGATGTTGTAATTCTGAATTAAAGCACCCTTATAAAAAGGTCTTCGATTCTAAGCAGATTGATTTGCTAGTATTTGAACAACTTTCTTCTGAAATTAGGCAGTTGAATAAGGATAAACTGTTTAATAAAATGCAAGAAGAAGTCAAGTTAGTAACAAAGTCTTTAGTTGAAGAAAAGCAAAGTGTGAAAGGTAAGATTGATAAGGTATATTTGGCAATTGAAAAACTTCTTCAGCATATTGAGCGGACAAGTGACTATGAAATGGTCAGTATTTATGAGGGGCGTATTCGAGAACATAGGTTAGAAATGAAAACATTACAAGTGAAGTTAGAAAAGATTGAGGGGAAAGTATCGGAGTTAACGGTAAACGAGAAAGATATACACGATCTGATAGAAATGTTGAATAGAATCCATGTGTTGAAAGAATGTTCACAAGAAGAAAAGCGATTGTATGTAGATCAGTTAGTTGAAAGAGTCACGTTAGAAGGTGATAAGTGTAAAATCACCATCAAGTATTTATTACGAGATAAAAACAATTCAAATGTTGTAGCGCCTATCAACTTTATTTCAAATACTGTTATATAGAATATTAATATCTTAATGAATAATCTCTCCTTTACTGAGGAATACTCTTAGTATAAGGAGGGGTATTTTTATGAAAGTTGAAGTGGAATATTTGATAGAAGAATCGGAAGAAAGAGATGGTGCGTTAGAGCACATTGAAAGAATGATTGTGAAAGATTTATTGAAAGTGAAATATGGTAGAGAATTCAAATTCGACAAGACGATTTATGATACAGGTTATATTATTAGAAAAGGAGCTAGATAGCTCCTTTTCTTTTGTGTTTGTAGGAATTTTCGGTATTTAGACAATTAGCCTTAAGCATCTTTGTCTAAATACCGAAAAATTTTATTTAATGCTAGGAGGAGTTTCACTATATAAATCTTCAATTTTAATATTTAGAACATTGGCTAGTGCTGGTAAGAACTCTGGCTTTAATTTTGCTCGATCTTGTTCTAGCTTGCTCAAATAATTTATTGATACATTTAGCTTTTGGGATAAATCTTGTAGCGTTAATTTTCTTTGTACACGTATATAACGAAGATTTGAACCGAATGTCAAAATATCATCCCCTTTTTTCACCAAACGGTGAATATTTTCTGAAAATTACAATATAATATTCTATGAAAGGAGAAAAACACCTTCTTAATAGATAGGTATAAAATTATTATTCAAAAGGAGTGGATATATGAAAGTCAATTTGAAGTTATTTTTAGGTGATCAGCA
>NZ_JAVFVN010000253.1:0-355 GCF_030910085.1 Stenotrophomonas maltophilia group sp. RNC7
GCCCTGCCCTCAAACGCCTGGCTTGCACGCTCATCGTGAACGCAGATCAGTTTGAGGCTCCGCAACTCCTCATCATTAAATTTCTTCCTGAAGCGCGGGAATAGCCGGTCTGCCAAAGCTTTTGCGCGTGTCTGCACGTCCGGCCCCGGTATAGGGCTGACGACGATCAGGACATCGTGGCCGGACGATATTGCAGACTTGCAAAATCCGAGGGCGTGGCGACGAAAATAGACTTCGTCACAAGCTGCCATAATGACTGGCAGTTCGTTACATTGCTTGGTTTTCATGATGAGGATGTTTAGTAGTACGGCACGGTTCATCATCCGGCTGCACTGTACGGCACGGATGAATTATC
>NZ_JAVFVN010000497.1:0-93562 GCF_030910085.1 Stenotrophomonas maltophilia group sp. RNC7
GCTGCTTACATCCACGGCTTCTACAATCCAGCCCGGCTACACTCGGCGCTGGGCTACCACTCGCCTAACAACTACGCCCGGCAGCTCCGGGCTGCCGCCTGAAACGGCTTCATGGCGTCCGTTTTCAGGGGGCCAGATCACTTCACCGCACTTGGAGCCGCCATGGCCCATCTCGATCTGGCCAACCTGCGCACCTGCCTGCTGGACGACACCCAGCTGGCTGCGGTGGCCCTGCACCGCACCTTCGCCGGACACCTGCCGGTCAGCAGCGGGCAGCTGGTGGTCTGCGATCCGCTGGTCCAGGCCGAGGCGCCGGCGCTGGCCGACTACACCGCGCCGCTGGGCCGGCATCCGGTCGAGATCATCGTGCACAGTGGCCGCCCGGCGTTGGCCGTGGCCTGGTTCAAGCCCCGCGAAGCTCTTACCGCGAACGCCCTCCACTGGCAGATGGCGCGCTGGACCACCCAGGACCTGACCGGCCTGGATGAGGACAGCTTCATCGGCTACCCGGTCGACGCCGGCATCGGTTGTTTCATGGACACCGACACCCAGCAGGCGCTGCTGGCCCTGATCGAACAGGCCGATGGCGACGAAGAGAGTGAATGGTCGGATGCACTGATCGACCATGATGGCCTGGATGAAGGCGCCGAGTACCGCCCCTGGGGCGAGGACTCGCCGCACGGCCTGGTGGTCTTCACCAGCGGCTGGGGCGACGGTGTCTATCCCAGCTACTGGGCGCTGGACACGTCCGGCATTCCGGTCGCCCTGGTCACCGATTTCCTGTGCATCCAGGGCGGCGATGGGCGCGACGAGCGCGAGATTGCCGACCAGGCCTATCGCGACAACCTGCCAGCTGCAGAAGCCGAGGCGCTGGCACGACTGGTGGCTGCCGTCGAACGAGACGACACGGAGGCATTGCAGGACCTGCTGAAAGATGCGCCGCAGCGCGCCAACCAGATCGAACCGGGCTGCGGCGGCACCGCCCTGTACGAAGCGATCCGCCTGGACCGCCCGCAGGCGTTGCGGGTGCTGCTACAGGGTGGCGAGCTACCGGCGATGCCCGAGCGCCTGCACATGAGCAAGGTGACCGGCTATCTGGACTACGCGCGGTTCCTGAAGAAGCCGCGCAGCGCAGAACTGATGGCGGTGCTGGAAGCACCGGTCATTGCCGAGCCCACACCGGCCGCACCGCCGCGGCGCAGCTTCTGGGACCGGCTGTTGGGCCGGAACTGACTGGGGCCGGAAAGCAGCAACGCCGGGCATGGCCCGGCGCTACCGTTTCACAGATTGGCGGTGCAGTTGCGGGTAGGTGCCTCAGCCCGCATCCACCGCCAGCGCCCCCAGTGCACTGGCCTTGATCCGCTCCTTGGCCTTCTCACAGGCGCCACCGCAATCCAGGCGCGAGGCCTCCAGCTGCGGCGGCAGATGTTCTGCCAGGAAGTCGATGAACACGCGCACCGCCGGCAACAGCCCGCGGCGCGAGGCGAACACGGCGTGGCACACGCCCTGCGGCAACGACCAGTCCGGCAGCACCACTTCCAGCTCGCCATTGCGCACGGCATCGGCGCACACGGTCTCCGGCAGCATGGTGATGCCGAAACCGTCCTTCACCATGCTCTGCAGCAGCGGGAAGTCGAAACCAGCCACGCGCGGCTGCAGGTCGACCCGGCGCACTTCGCCTTCCGGGCCATGCAGTTCCCAGCGCTGGCGGGCTTCGTCTTCGCTGATGCTGAGGGTGACATGCTGGGTGAGCTCTTCCGGGTCCTTGGGGCGGCCGGCGCGGTCCAGGTATTTGGGGCTGGCCACCAGCAGTTCCTGCACCTGGCCGAAGCTGCGCATCACCAGGCTGCCGTCGTCGTCCAGGCGCGAACGCACGCGCAGGGCGACGTCGTAGCCTTCATTGATGATATCCACGCGGCGGTTGCTGATGTTCAGCTGCAGCCGCACCTTCGGGTACTGCTCAAGGAACTTGGGCAGCAGCTTGGGAAGCTGCATCTGCGCCAGTGACACCGGCACGCTGGCGCGCACCACGCCGCGCGGCTCCGCGCTGAGGCGGTCCACCACTTCGCGGGCGGCCTGGGCCTCGGCCAGCATCGTCTGCGCATGGCGATGCACGCTGGTGCCGACATCGGTGACCGCGAAACGGCGCGTGGAGCGCTGCAGCAGGCGTACGCCCAGGTCGGTTTCCAGCTGGCTGATGCGGCGGCTCAGGCGCGACTTGGGAATACCCAGTGCGCGCTCGGCGGCGGCGAATCCGCCGTGGTCGACCACCATCGCGAAGTAGTACAGGTCATTCAGGTCATGCATACCCGAGTTCCATATCTAGAACAATACGTGGCATTCAATCACCTTTATTCCGCCTTTGCAACAACCTATCGTTCTCTCCGTCGGCGGGGCCCCCCCGCCCCTTCCTCCCAGAACACAGGTGACTGCCATGAAGCTTCTGCATCTCGACGCCAGCGTGCTTGGCGACAACTCCGTCTCGCGCCAGCTGTCGGCCGCCGTGGTCGCCCGCTTCGCCAGCCAGATTGATGGCCTGCAGGTCGATTATCGCGATCTTGACGCCAATCCGGTACCGCATCTGCGCAGCAGCTCGCTGGCCAGGACCGACGCGGCCGAGGCGACCGATGCTGAACAGGTGATGCAGCAGTTCCTGGACGCCGACATCGTGGTGATCGGCGCGCCGATGTACAACTTCAGCATTCCGTCCACGCTGAAGGCCTGGATCGACCGCGTGGCCGTGGCCGGCCGCACCTTCAAGTACACCGAGAACGGCCCGGTGGGCCTGGCCGGTGGCAAGCGGGTGATCATCGCCAGCAGCCGCGGCGGCATCTACACCGACTCGCCGGCCGACTTCCAGGAGCCGTTCCTGCGCCAGGTGTTCGCCTTCATGGGCATCAACGAGGTCGAATTCGTGCGCGCCGAGGGCATCGCCTATTCGCCGCAGCACCGTGAAGACGCCATCGCCGGTGCGCTGGCAGCACTGCCGTCGCACGAAGCGGCCGAACCCGTCGCCGCATAACGCGTTCCAACGTTCGGCGCCCCTCTCTCCTCGTCTGGGCGCTGAACGCGGGCCGGGATCCCCTCCCCCATCCCGGCCCACCCTGGCGGCCCCGCTGTGCGGGGCCGTTTTCTTTTGCGACGCGCTAGGCTGGGGGCATGAACTACATCGTGACGGCTGCGCACCGCAGCGAATTTCCGCACCCGATCACCCTGCGCCGTGGCCAGGCGCTGGTGGTGGGCGAACGTTATGAAGGCCCGGAGGGCTGGGAAGACTGGTTCCTGTGCCAAGCCGAAGAGCAGCAGCCCGGTTTCGTGCCGGCGCCGGTGATCGGTCGCGATGCGCAGAATGACGCCTATGCCACGGAGGATTACTGCGCGCGGGAGCTGGATGTGGATCCCGGGCAGATCTTGCGCGGGCTGCGCATCCTCAATGGCTGGGCGTGGTGCGTGCCGGAGACGGGCGAACCTGGATGGGTGCCGTTGGAGAAGCTGCGGGTTTCAGAAGCCCCGTAGCGCCCGAGCCCATGCTCGGGCGGCGGCGCGCGGAGCGCCGATAGAAACAATGCGGCCCGCGATGGGCAGGAGCAGCCGAGCATAGGCTCGGCTCTACAGGACACTGAGCGCCGGCTGTCAGGCGATGGTTTCCAGGCCGCCCATGTACGGGCGCAGGGCCTCCGGCACGGTGATGCTGCCGTCGGCGTTCTGGTAGTTCTCCATCACCGCGATCATCGCACGGCCAACCGCCACGCCCGAGCCGTTCAGGGTATGCACCAGCTCAGGCTTGCCGGTGGCCGGGTTGCGCCAGCGCGCCTGCATGCGGCGGGCCTGGAAGTCACCACAGTTCGAGCACGAGGAGATCTCGCGGTAAGTCTCCTGCGACGGCAGCCAGACTTCCAGATCGTAGGTCTTCACCGCCGAGAAGCCCATGTCGCCGGTGCACAGCAGCACCTTGCGGTACGGCAGGCCCAGCTTTTCCAGCACCACTTCGGCACAGCGGGTCATGCGCTGGTGCTCGGCGTCGCTGTCTTCCGGGCGGCTGATCGAGACCAGCTCGACCTTCTCGAACTGGTGCTGGCGGATCATGCCGCGCACGTCGCGGCCGCCGCTGCCGGCCTCGGCACGGAAGCACATCGAGTGAGCGGTCATGCGCAGCGGCAGACGCTCGGCGTCGACGATCTCGTCACGCACGATGTTGGTCAGCGGCACTTCCGAGGTCGGGATCAGGTAACGCGTGGAGTCGCCCACGGCGGTCTTGAACAGGTCGTCCTCGAACTTCGGCAGCTGGCTGGTGCCGCGCAGCGAGTCAGCATTGACCAGCAGCGGTACGTTGGTTTCCTCGTAACCGTGCTCGCCGGTGTGCAGGTCGACCATGAACTGAGCCAGGGCGCGGTGCAGGCGCGCGATCGGGCCGCGCAGGACGGTGAAGCGCGAACCGGACAGTTTGGCCGCGGTCTCGCCGTCCAGCCAGCCATTGCGGGCGCCCAGTTCAACGTGGTCGAGCACCTTGAAATCGAACTGGCGCGGGGTTCCCCAGCGCGCCTGCTCGACGTTGTCGTTCTCGTCAGCACCGGCTGGCACGTCATCGGCCGGCAGGTTCGGGATCCCCATCGAGATTGCTTCGATCTTCTCGCGCAGCTCGTCCAGCGCCACTTCCGAGGCCTTCAGCTCGTCGGCGAAGGCGGCGACCTCGGCCATGATGGCCGACACGTCCTCGCCCTTGGCCTTGGCCTGGCCGATGGCCTTGGAACGGCTGTTGCGCAGGCTCTGCAGCTCCTGGGTCCGCACCTGGATGCGCTTGCGATCGGCCTCCAGGGACTCCAAGGCAGACACGTCGAGCTCGAAGCCACGGCTGGTGCGCAGGCGTTCGGCGAGGTCGGCGGGCTGGTGGCGGAGCAAGGCTGGATCAAGCATGGCAGGTGTCGTGGTGGGTATCAGGGATGGGATTATCGCTTGTTATACGGATTTCTGCCGCCCGGTTCATTCCCGCCGTGGCAGAATCGGGGCATTCCGTACTGGTCCGGTCCATGTCTGCACCCCGCTCGCCGTCCGCCAAGTCGTTTACCGTGCATATCCCGCGCAACGCCCTGAAGATCGCGGGCATCGCCTTCGGCGTGGGCGTGCTGCTGTTCGTGCTGGTCTGGTTCACCGGTCGCGACAAGGAATTCTTCCGCGCCGACCCGGCCGCACAGACCCCGCAGGAGACGGCGCAGGTGGAACCGCTGCCCGAACCGCTGGCGGCGGCCGCCGGTTCCAGCGACATGCCCGATGCCAAGCCGGCCCCGGTCGAGGAGGAAGCCCCGAAGCTGGTCGAAACCCCGCCGCCACCGCCGGCGCCCGTCGCCGAAGCGGCCCCGGCCGCGCCGGCTGCCACGGGCAACAGCCAGCCGATGCCGATTGCCGGCCAGTCGCCACCGCCGGCCTACCCGGCCGCCGCGCTGCGCGCCGGCGAGACCGGCAGTGTGGTCGTACGCGTGGACGTGGATGCCACCGGCTATCCGAACAATGTCACGGTAATCCAGCGCAGCGGCTCACGCGAGCTCGACCGTGCCGCGACCGATGCGGTGCGCCGCTGGCGCTTCACCCCGGCACAGAGCAACGGCCAGGCCGTACCGGGCAGCATTGAAGTGCCGTTCGACTTCAAGACCCAGTAACTGAACGTTTCCCGGCAGGCAAACTGAACCCTGCCGGTCGCGTTGACGCAACGCTGACACTTCACGCCGCTGGCCCGCGCAACACTCTCTCCCGTCGTCCAATCGACGGAAGGAGTTCGCGATGACCGCCACCACCCACGAAGACCTTCATTCGCCGCAGCTGCCGCAGGACGTCAGCGAACAGCACAAGCCCACGTCGCCCTGGATGTGGATCGCGCTGATCGTGGCGATGTTTGCCGCCGCGCTGCTCTGGCTGCGTCACTCGAACCAGGAAGACGTGGCGCCGGCACCGGTCGGCGAGCGCATGCTGCCCGCGCCCGAGCAGGCGCCGGTCGCCGACGTACAGCAGCCTGCGGCACGCCATGCCGCAGCGGCCGGCAACCAGCGCAAGGCCACCCCTGCCGTACGCAATCGCGAGGCGCGCCCACTGGCAGGCAACAGCAAGCCGACCTACCCCGCTGCCGCGCTGCGCAATGGCGTGCAGGGCAGCGTGATCGCCAGCCTGAATGTCGATGCCCGCGGCCAGGTCACCAATGCTGCGATTGTTTCGCGCAGCGGCGAGCGCAGCCGTGATCTGGATCGTGCGGTGCTGAGCGCCGTGCAGAACTGGAAGTTCCAGCCGGCGATGCATGAAGGCCGTGCAGTGGCCAGTGTGGTGCGGGTCCCGGTGGATTTCCGTACCGGACAGCGTTGATCGCGGACGAGGGGTTCGTGATGTTTAGACGGAGGCTTCGGCCTCCGTCCTTTTATGCGGAGAAGCGTGCCAACCGAGGTTGGCACCTACCCGAAAACCTGATCGGCCGATCAGGCCAGGTTGAAGCCGGCGCTGCGCGCCAGGCCGTCGAAGTCCGGGAAGGACGTGGCGACGTTGGCGATGTCGTTGATACGCACTTCGCCGTCGCTGATCTGGCCGGCAATGGCAAACGCCATGGCAATACGGTGGTCGCCGTGGCTTTCGATGGTGCCACTCCCCAGCCGAACGCCGCCGTGCAGGGTGGCGCCATCCTCGGTTTCGTCCACCTGCATGCCCAGCGCACGCAGGCCGGTGGCCATCGCCGCAAGGCGGTCGGATTCCTTCACTCGCAGTTCGGCCGCACCGCTCACCACGGTCTGGCCCTCGGCGGCCGCGGCGGCCACGAACAGCGCCGGGAACTCGTCGATCATGTCCGGCACCAGTTCTTCCGGAATGCGTGCGCCCTTCAGCGGGGCGTAGCGCACCACCAGGTCGGCCACCGGTTCACCGCCCTGTTCTGCCGGGTTCTCTTCGGTGATGTCCGCACCCATCAGGCGCAGCGCGTGCAGCAGGCCGGTGCGACGCGGATTCAGGCCGACCTGCTTCAGGCGCAGCTCGGAACCGGGAATGATGCTGGCGGCGACCAGATAGAACGCGGCCGAAGAGAAATCGGCGGGCACCACGATATCCGTGGCGCGCAGGCGCTGGCCACCGCGCAGGCGGGCCTTGCCCGGCGAAAACGCGATGTCCACGCCGAATGCGGACAACATGCGCTCGGTGTAGTCGCGGGTCGGGTGCGGTTCGGTCACGCAGGTTTCGCCCTGCGCATACAGCCCGGCCAGCAGCACCGCCGACTTGACCTGCGCACTGGCCACCGGCGAGGCGAAATCGATGCCGTGCAGCGCTTGGCCACCATGCACGTGCAGCGGCGGTGTGCCGTCGTCCTGGGTGTCGATCCTTGCGCCCATCTGCGACAGCGGGCCAGTGACGCGGCGCATCGGGCGGCCGGACAGCGATTCATCGCCGATCAGCGTGCAGTCGAACGACTGGCCCGCCAACAGGCCGGCCAGCAGGCGCATGCCGGTACCGGCATTGCCGCAATCCAGCGGTGCATCCGGCGCCTTCAGGCCATCGATGCCGACGCCGTGCACGACGCGCTGCGACGGGCTGGGCGTTTCGATGCGCACCCCCAGCTGGCTGAAGATGCGCGCCGTGGCACGGGTGTCCTCACCTTCCAGGAAGCCCTCGATGTGCGAGGTGCCATCGGCCAGCGCGGCAAACATCACCGAGCGGTGCGAGACCGACTTGTCGCCGGGAATGGTCAGGCTGCCCTGCAGCGGCTGGCCCTTGCGGGCTATCCAGTGTTGCGCGTTGCTCATCGTTCGATCATTCCGTAAACACCGGCAGCGCCGGCGATGCATCAGGGAGCGGCGGCTGTTGCCGCCGCAGCAGCACTCATGGCACGGCCACCGGATAGGAGCCCAGCACCTTGATCTGCGCCGAGTGCGCTTCCAGTTCGGCCAGCGCAGCCTGCATCGGCGCGTCGTCGATGTGGCCGGCCAGGTCGATGAAGAAACCGTACTCCCACTTGCCGTGGTGTGACGGCCGCGACTCGATGCGGTTCATGCTGATGCCGTGGCGGGCGAACGGGCTGAGCACGTCGAACAGCGCACCGGGCTTGTCATGGATGAACACCAGCACCGAGGTACGGTCGTGGCCGGAGGTCGGGAAAATGTTGCGGCCCACCACCAGGAAACGGGTGGTGTTGTCGGCATCGTTCTGGATCGGTTTGGTGACCACCTTCTTCAGGCCGTACACATGGCCGGCGCTCTCGCCGCCGATGGCCGCCGCGTCGTCGGCGTTGCGCGCACGACGCGCACCTTCGGCATTGCTCGACACCGGAATCTTTTCGGCCTTCGGCAGATTGGCGCGCAGCCACGCCGAGGTCTGCATGAACGACTGCGGGTGCGCGTAGATGCGCTCGATGTCCTCGATGCGGCCGCTGCGCGACATCAGGTACTGCTGCACGCGCAGTTCCACTTCGCCGCAGATCTTCAGGTTGGAGGTCAGGAACATGTCCAGGGTGATCTGGATGGTGCCCTGCCCCGAATTCTCCACCGGCACCACGCCGAAATCGGCGTTGCCCGCTTCCACTTCCTGGAACACCTCTTCGATGCTGGCCATCGGCAGGCCCAGCGCGGAGCGGCCGAAGTGCTTGAGCACGGCCTGCTGGCTGAAAGTACCTTCCGGGCCGAGGTAACCGATCTTCAGCGGCTCCTGCTGGGCCAGGCAGGCCGACATGATCTCGCGGTAGACGTGCACCAGCAGTTCATCGCTGAGCGGGCCTTCGTTGCGGTCCACCACCATGCGCAGCACCTGCGCTTCGCGCTCGGGGCGGTAGTAGTCGACGGCGGCGGCGAGCTTGCCCTTGGCCTTGCCGACCTGGTGGGCGAAGCGCGCGCGCTCGGCGATCAGGCTCTGGATGTCGCGGTCGATCTGGTCGATCTTCGAGCGCACATCGGCCAGCGCCAGCGGCGCCAGGGTGGGTGCCGGGTTCGAGGCGGCCTTGGCCTTGCCCTTCGCCTTGGTGGGCACGCTTTCATTGGCCGGTTCGGCCTTCTTCGGCGCCTTCTTGCTGGATTTGCTGCTTGCCATCGGAATTCCTTGTTGCGGGGCACGCACCCGACGGTGCGCGCCGTTCATTGCTCAGCCGTGACGCTGCTGGAAATCGGCCATGAAGGCCACCAGCGCCTCGGCCCCGGCCAGCGGCATGGCGTTGTAGAGCGAGGCACGGATGCCACCGACGACCTTGTGTCCCTTCAGCGCCAGCAGGCCAGCGGCCTTGGCCTCGGCCACGAAGCGGGCATCGAGATCGGCGTTGGGCAGGAAGAACGGGATGTTCATCCGCGAACGGGCCGCGTGTGCAACCTCATTGCGGTAGAAGCCGCCGGAGCCGTCGATGGCGCCGTACACCAGCGCGGCCTTGGCGGCATTGCGCCTGGCGAACTCGGCCACGCCGCCCTCGGCCAGCATCCACTTGAACACCAGGCCGGCCAGGTACCAGTTCCAGGTCGGCGGGGTGTTGAGCATCGAATCGCGGGCGACATGCGAGCGGTAATCGAAGATGTCCGCGCGTGGCTGGCCACTGCGCTCGAGCAGATCGCGGCGGATGATCATCACCGCGATGCCGACCGGGCCCAGGTTCTTCTGCGCGCCGGCATAGATCACACCGTAGCGGCGCACGTCCAGCGGCTCGCTGGCGATGGACGAGCTGAAGTCGGCCACCAGCGGTACATTGCCGGTATCGGGCACATCACGGAACTCGACGCCGTGGATGGTCTCGTTGGCGGTGATGTGCACGTAGGCGGCATTGGGCGAGAGCTGCCAATCGGCGCGCGGCGGCAGCGTGCGATAGCCATCGGCCTCGCTGCTGGCGGCGATGTTGACGTCGACGTAGACACCGGCCTGCTTGACCGCGGTCTTGCCCCAGTGACCACTGACCACGTAGTCGGCACGCTGGCCGGGGGCGGCGAAGTTGAGCGGGATCAGCGCCTGCTGGGTGGTGGCACCACCGGACAGGAACAGCACCGCATAGTCCTCCGGGATATCGAGCAGGCGACGCAGGTCGGCCTCGGCCTCGGCGGCCACGGACATGAATTCCGCGCCGCGATGGCTCATTTCCACGATCGAAGCGCCGGACCCGTGCCAGTCCAGCATTTCCGCCTGCGCCTGGCGCAGGACCGATTCCGGCAAGGTCGCAGGGCCGGCACTGAAGTTGAACGCGCGCGTCATGTCACACCTGTGGGGCAAGACCCCTAGTATGCCGCAGTGCACCAGCCTTGCGGCCTTGTGCAGCAAGGGAAATTTGGTTTCATTGGAATCCATCGGCAACGCGACCGGGTAGTGCCAGCCGCTGGCCGGCAACCTCACGGATTCAGGGGCGGCGGTTGCCGGCCAGCGGCCGGCACTACCGTCAGCGCGCGCCGAACCAGAGCAGCAGGCTGAGCAGCGCGGCCAGCAGCAGCGCACTGACCAGCAGCCACGGCCAGCGCCGCACCCTGCGCGGCGCAACCGGCAGCACCGGCGCCTGTTCCACGTCCTCGCCCGACTCGTCCTCGACCGGCAACGACCGCCGGCGCGGATCATGCGGCACTTCCAGCACGAAACGGTGCTGGCCATCGAACACCACCTGGTCGCCGGCCTGCAGCCAGCAATGGCGCACGGCCACGCCATTGACGCGGGTGCCGTCGGCACTGCCAAGGTCGCGCAGCAGCACGCGTTCGCCGTGCACTTCCACGCGGGCATGCTGCTCGGCAAAAGCCGGGTCATCGATGGCGATGTCGGCCTCGTTGCCACGCCCGATCAGGCGGGCCCGCGACAGGGTGAAGCTGCGGCCATGATGGAGGCCGCCGACACCGCGCAGCAGCCGCTGCTGCTCGTCGCTGCCATCTTCGGTTCTCGGCGCAGGCGCCTGCAGCAGGATTTCGACCTCGCCCTGAAGGACCATCTCCACGCCATCTACATACACCGCATCGCCTGCACGCAGCAGGGCCATCCGGCGTACCGGGCGACCGTTGACGTGGACGCCGCGGATGCCGTTGCCGACCTGCAGCCAGAGGCCGCGATCATCCATGCAGAACTGGGCCAGCAGCAGTGCGCCGTGGCCGGGATCTCCTAGCCGCACGCTGCCGTTGGCCTGGCGCACGATGCGCTGCACCCCGGGCCGCAAGGGCTGGTCGGGCTGTTGTTGTTGACTGAAGTGAACAAGCAGGTTCTGCACGCGGCGCAGCCTAGCAGGTTGGTCGCCAACGAAGAAGAACCCACGATGAGTGCTTGGCGCGGCGGCCCTTGATGCGCACAATGCTTGCCCTCTTCGACCTACCCCGCCCTGCGCCAGGAGCCTTCATGTCCACCATCGATGTCCGCCACGCCCACGCCCTGCCCGATGCACAGGCGCGCGCCGCGATCGAACAGGTCGCTGCCAAGCTGTCCGAGCGCTTTGGCCTGAAGTCGTCCTGGACCGCCGACGTACTGAACTTCTCCGGCAGCGGCGTGGACGGTGCGATCGAACTGCAGCCGGGTGCCGTGCGCGTAACCGCCAAGCTGGGCTTCCTGCTGTCGGCGATGAAGGGCATGGTCGAAGGCGAGATCCAGCGTGTGCTGAAGGAAAAGCTGGGCTGAACCCCGGCGGCGGCCGTCACGGCCGTGCAACGCCGGTGCGCGCTACTCTCGGGGGCAGGCCCAACTCCCACGGGAAGTGCGATGAACCACTACGAGAACGACGACCGCCGCAACGACGATGCCTCTTTCAGTGACCAGGCCGAGCGCTTCTCGCGCAAGCTGAGCGATTCGGCCCAGCAGGTCTGGCTGGCCGGGTTGGGTGCGCTGGGTCGCGCCCAGGCCGAGGGCAGCCGCTTCTTCGACGGCCTGGTGAAGGAAGGCGAAGCCTGGGAAGCCCGCCGCCGTGAACGCAACGGCGACCAGGGCCCGGGCTGGCGTGACAATGTCGAGACCTCGCTGGACGAGGCCCGCGAGAAGGCCTCCGGCACCTGGAACAAGGTGGAGAAGGCCTTCGATGACCAGGTGCAGGGCGTACTCAAGCGCCTGCATGTACCCACCGCCGACGAAGTGACCGCGCTGGAGGCGCGCATTGATGCCCTGCACGCGCGCCTGGCCAAGCTGGAAAATCGCGCCGCGTCCGGCACCGACGCCCCTGCTCCGGGCAGCCATCAGTCGCCGGACAGCGTGCCCTGAGCGCAATTGTTGCAACGCAATAAAAATTGGTCGACAATCGCGAGCAACCCGCCAATCGCTTCGGCTGCCGTTTGTTCCCTCCCCTCACGGCTTCAGGATTGGCGGGTTTTTCGTGCCCGCTGTGCGCCGATCTGCGCGCTCCATCACGCTTTCTGTCAGGAACATCCTGACCCGGCCAGGCACCGCGACCTTTACACTGTCGTCCTCCGCTTTCGCCCCTTCCGCCCTACTCCTGCATGCTCCCCTGGATCCTGGCCCTGCTGTCGGCCCTGCTTAGCTGTTCCCTGGCCGTTGTCTATCTGTGGTGGGTCAAGCGGCGGCAGAAGGAGATGCAACTCGGCCTGCAGGCCCTGGCGGGCATGCATTGGCGCGAATTCTCGGTTCTGGTCAAGCGCATGCTGCGCGAACAGCGCGGCCTGCGTGAGCTGATCGATCCGGCGGAAGAAGCCCGCGAGCCAAGCAGCGATTTCATGCTCAGCGATGGCCCCAACCACTGGCTGGTGTCGTGCAAGCATGGCCTGGCCTACCGCATCGGCACCGCCGCGGTGAACGAGCTGGGTGCGGCCGCGCGCCTGGCCGGGGCCAAGGGCGGCGTGCTGCTGACCGAAGGCCGCATCGAGCGCGACGGCCGCAGCGCCGCCGAGAAGCAGGCGGTTGAAGTGCTGGACGGCCCGCGCCTGTGGCCGTTGCTGCAGCCTTACCTGCCCGGCGACATCGAAGCGCGCGTGCGCGCCAGCGCCCGCCACGAAGCGCTGCGCCGCATCGCCATCGCCGCACTGGGTTCGGCAACGCTGGGGCTGCTGGTTGGCCTGGGCCTGCAGGGCCTGCGTGTGGAAGAGGCCGCGCCGGTTGCTGCGGCACCGGTGGTGGCGACGCCTTCAACCGCGCCTGCGGCGGAACCTGCTGGCACCGCGGCAGTGCTCCCGGCCGCCCCTTCACCCGCGGCTGCCGTCGCCCCGGCGGCCGACGCGCGCAGCAATCCCAATCCGGATGCGGCCACGCTGGAGCGCTTCCAGGCCGATCTGGCCCGCGCCCTGGCCGGCAAGCCCGGCATCGCCAGCGGTGTCTGGCTGACCCGGCAGACGCTGGCGATCAACCGCACCGGCGAACTGGAAAAGGTCTGGCCGCAGGTCTGTGAGGAAGTGCTGCACTACCCCGCCCTGCGCAACGTGCGCATCCAGCTCAACGCCCGGCCCGGCGTGGATGAGCCGGTACGCTGGCGGCAGTGCGCTACGTATTGATGGGGCAGCATCTTGATGGGGCAGCATCCACGCATGGCGTGGATCTACCAGGGATTCACACGCGTCGGATAATCCCAACCGGGATTCAGTAGATCCACGCCATGCGTGGATACGCCTCTAGCGCGCCCCAGGCGCGAAGCGCGCGACCAGGTCCCACGCGTCGCCGAGGAATACCTGGCGCACGCGGGTGATCGGCTGATCGCCACGCCAGGTCAGGCGCTCGATCACCAGGCAGGCGGTACCCGGTTTCACGTCCAGCAGCCTGGCCGTGGCGGTGTCCGCACCCCAGGCACTGATGCGATGCTGCGCGCGCGTCCAGGACACGTTCTGCAGCAGCCAGCTGCCCGGCGCGGTGGTACTGAAATCGACTTCCAGTACCTCGGGCACGCCCACCGGACTGATCAGGCGATGCTCCAGCGCCAGCGGACGGCCATCGGCCAGGTGCAGGCAGCGCATCGCCAACAGCTTCTCGCTGCCGGCCAGCTCCACTTCACCGGCATTGCCGGTGTCGGCCAGGCGCAGCTCGCGCTGCAGCAGGCGGTACGCGTACTGATGGCCGCGCGAACCGACCTCCATCGCGATATCGGGAATCTCCAGCGCCACCTGCTCCAGGTGCGGCGGCTGCCGCGCCACGAATGAACCGGCGCGACGGCGGCGCTCGATCATGCCGCTCTCGGCCAATGCGGTCAGCACCTTGTTCACCGTCATCCGCGAGCAGCCGTATTGCTCCATCAACTCGTGCTCGTACGGAATACGGAAGCCCGGCGCCCACTCTCCGCTGAGGATGCGGCTTTCCAGATCGCTGCGGATACGCTGGTTGAGCGTGGCGGACTTGCTGGCCTTCACGTAATGAGGTCCCGGTGGCGGAGGCGATCAGCCCAGCACGCCGCGCAGGGCGGCGGCGAAGGCGGTGGTGATCGGCTCGCGCTGCAGGTGGCGGCCCTCGGCCACGCACTGGCGGCCATGGCGCCAGACCGATCGCAGCGCGCCATTACGTGCGGCGAACACCCAACTGTCAAGCCATGCGTCATCCTGTCGCGCCTGCAGCGCCGGGTGCGCGGCGTCCAGTTCGACCAGGTCGGCACTGGCACCAACCTGCAGGCCAGCGGCCACGCCCAGCGCCTGCGCTCCACCGCGCAGTGCGCCTTCGAACAGGAAACGACCGGTGCTGCGGCTGGCATCCGGGGCCAGTACATTGCGCCCGCGCAAGGTCAGCCGCTGGCCGTATTCGAGCAGGCGCAGTTCTTCGGCGGCATCGATCAGCACATTGGAATCGGAGCCGACACCGAAGCGACCGCCCTCGCGCGCGAACGCCTGCATCGGGAACAGGCCGTCGCCCAGGTTGGCCTCGGTGATCGGGCACAGGCCGGCCACCGCCTGGCTGGCCACGATGGCCGCGCGCTCGTCGTCGGTGATGTGGGTGGCATGCACCAGGCACCAGCGCGAATCCACCGGTGCATGGTCGTACAACCACTGCACCGGGCGCTGGGCGCTCCAGGCCAGGCAGGCCTCGACTTCGCGCACCTGCTCGGCGATATGGATGTGCACCGGGCCATCGGTGAGCGGCAGCAACGCACTCAGTTCTTCGCCGGTGACCGCGCGCAGGCTGTGCGGGGCAATGCCGAGCACCGCGTCAGGCAGCGTGGCCAATGCCGGCTTTGCGGCGTCCAGCAGCTGCGCGAAGCCGTCCATGTCGTGGATCAGGCGTCGCTGCGCAGGGTTCGGCGGCGCGCCGCCGAAATCGGCGTGGGCATAGAACACCGGCAGCAGGGTCAGGCCGATACCGGTCTGCTCGGCTGCCGCCGCGATCCGTGCACTCATCTCGGCGCGGTTGGCATAGGCGCGACCATCGGCGTCGTGGTGCAGGTAGTGGAATTCACCGACGCGGGTAAAGCCGCTTTCCAGCATTTCCATGTAGGCCTGGGCGGCGATGGCCTGCACCGCGTCCGGGCGCAGGTGGGCCAGGAAGCGGTACATCAGCTCGCGCCAGCTCCAGAAGCTGTCACCGTCACCGCCGCCGATCTCGGTCAGGCCGGCCATGCCGCGCTGAAAGGCGTGGCTGTGCAGGTTGGGCAGGCCCGGCACCAGGATGCGGACGCGGGTGTCGCCCGCCTGCGCGCCCTGCCCCGTGCTGATCGCCGCGATGCGACCGTCCTGCACCTGCAGGCGGACATCGCGGACCCAACCCTCGGCCAGCAGGGCGTGGGCGGCATGGAAACTGTGCGGGGAACGCGAATCGGACATGGCTGGACAACCCGAAATGGACGCCTATATTGTATAGACATATAAGCACAGCCGCGTTGTGGATGCCATGCACGTCGATACCCTCTGGTCCAACGTCCACCTGATCACCCTCGATGGCGAAGGGCTGGGTGTCATCCGCGATGGCGTTCTGGCCTGCGCCGACGGCCGCATCGTCCATGTCGGCGCGGCCGGCAGCGATGCCCACCTGCAGCCGACCACCCGCATCGACGGCGAAGGCCGCTGGATTTCGCCCGGCCTGATCGACTGCCATACCCACCTGGTCTACGCCGGCAACCGCGCCAACGAGTTCGAGCAGCGCCTGCAGGGCGTCAGCTATGCCGAGATCGCCCGTGCCGGCGGCGGTATCGTCTCCACCGTACGCGCCACCCGTGCTGCCACCCCGGAACAGCTGGCCCGCGAAAGCCGGCCGCGCCTGCTGGCGATGCGTGCCGAAGGCGTGACGACGATCGAGATCAAGTCCGGCTACGGCCTGACCTTGCCCGACGAACGCAAGCAGCTGCAGGTGGCGCGTGCATTGGGTGAGGAATGCCGGGTCAACGTGGTGACCACCTTCCTCGGTGCACACGCGATTCCGCCGGGCCGCCAAGCACAGGAGTACACCGATGAGCTGTGCGAGGTGATGATTCCGGCCATCGCCGCGGAAGGCCTGGCCGAAGCGGTGGATGTGTTCTGCGAGAACATCGCGTTCTCGCGCGCACAGGCGCGGCAGGTCTTCGAAGCGGCACGCGCCAACGGGCTGGCGGTGAAGATCCACGCCGAGCAGCTGAGCAACCAGCATGGCGCCGAACTGACGGCCAGCTTCGGTGCACTGTCGGCCGACCATATTGAACATCTGGATGACGCCGGCATCGCCGCGATGGCCGCTGCCGGTACCGTCGCCGTGCTGCTGCCCGGTGCTTTCTATTTCACCCGCGATACCACCCTGCCGCCGATCGCCGCGCTGCGTGCGGCCGGCGTGCCGCTGGCGCTGGCCACCGACAGCAACCCGGGCACTTCGCCGCTGACCAGCCCGCTGCTGGCGATGAACATGGGCGCCACCCTGTTCCGCCTGACCGTGGATGAGTGCATCGCCGGCTTCACCCGTGAAGCGGCGCGCGCACTGGGCCACGGCGAGCGCATCGGTCGCCTGGCGGTGGGCATGGACTGCGACCTGGCGATCTGGGACATCGATGCGCCCGCCGACCTGGTCTATCGCATTGGATTCAACCCGCTGCACGCGCGCGTGGTGCGCGGGCAGCCCGACCTGCCTGCCTCCTGGAGCAACACATGAGCAACACCCTGGTTCTTCGCCCCGGCCATGTCACTCTCGCCCAGTGGCGGCAGGTCTATCGCGGTGCGCCGCTTGCACTGGACCCGGCCGCGCTGCCGGTGGTGCGCGCCAGCGCTGCGGCGGTGGCCGCCATCGTCGCCAAGGGCGCGCCGGTGTATGGCATCAACACCGGCTTCGGCAAGCTGGCCAGCGTGCGCATCGAGCGCGAAGACCTGGCCACCCTGCAGCGGAACATCGTGCTCTCGCATGCCGCCGGCGTGGGCGAGCCGATGCCGGCCAGCGTGGTGCGGTTGATGATGGCGCTGAAGCTGGTCAGCCTGGCGCAGGGCGCATCGGGCATTCGCGAGGAAACCCTGCTGCTGCTCGAAGCGATGCTGGTCAAGGGCGTGCTGCCGGTGGTGCCCGCACAAGGCTCGGTGGGTGCCTCGGGTGACCTGGCGCCGCTTTCGCACCTGGCCAGCGTGATGCTGGGCGTCGGCGAAGCCTTCATCGGTGACGAGCGCCTGCCGGCGATCGATGCGCTGGCACGTGCCGGCCTGCAGCCGATCGAACTGGGCGCGAAGGAAGGCCTGGCGCTGCTCAATGGCACCCAGTTCTCCACCGCGTATGCGTTGGCCGGCCTGTTCGAGATCGAGACCGTGTTCCAGGCGGCGCTGATCACCGGCGCGCTGTCGGTGGAAGCAGCCAAGGGCTCCGACACGCCGTTCGACCCGCGCATCCACGCCATCCGCGGCCAGCGCGGGCAGATCGCCACCGCGGCCACCCTGCGCACGCTGATGCAGGGCTCGGACATCCGCGAGTCGCATCGCGACAACGACGTGCGCGTGCAGGATCCGTACTGCCTGCGCTGCCAGCCGCAGGTGATGGGCGCAGCGCTGGACATCCTGCGCCAGGCCGCGACCACGCTGGAAATCGAAGCCAACGGCGTGTCCGACAATCCGCTGGTGTTCACCGATACCGGCGAAGCACTGTCCGGCGGCAACTTCCACGCCGAGCCGGTCGCCTTCGCCGCTGACATGCTGGCGATGGCGGTGTGCGAGATCGGCTCGATCAGCGAGCGCCGCCTGGCGATGCTGGTCGACCCTGCGCTGTCCGGCCTGCCTGCATTCCTGACCCCGCGCCCCGGCCTGAATTCCGGCTTCATGATTCCGCAGGTGACCGCTGCCGCGCTGGTCTCGGAGAACAAGCAGCGCGCCTACCCCGCCAGCGTTGATTCGATCCCGACCTCGGCCAACCAGGAAGACCATGTGTCGATGGCCGCACATGGCGCGCGCCGGCTGATGCAGATGGCCGAGAACGCCGCCAACGTGATCGGCATCGAGCTGCTGGCCGCTGCGCAGGGCTGCGACTTCCACGCCCCGCTGCGCTCCAGCGCCGCGCTGGAAACCGTGCGCGCCACCCTGCGTGCGCAGGTGCCGACGCTGGAAGAAGACCGCTACTTCCATCCGGACATGGTGACCGCCACGAATCTGGTGCGCAGTGGCGCGCTGGCGCAGGGCCTGACCGACCTGCTGCCAACCGTGGAGCCGCAGGCATGAATACCCATCCCGAATGGCTGACCGTGCACGAGGGCGACGCCCCCCTCATCGTCAGCTTCCCGCATACCGGCAGCGAGCTTCCGCACGACCTGATCGGCGACTACCACTCGCCGTGGCTGGCCCGTCGCGATGCCGACTGGTGGGTGCACGAGCTGTACGACTTTGTGCGTGGCATGGGCGCGACCACGGTGCGCTCGGCGATCTCGCGCTCGGTGATCGACCTCAACCGAGACCCCAGCGGGGTCTCGCTGTACCCCGGCCAGAACACGACCGGCCTGTGCCCGCTGACCACCTTCGACAACCAGCCGCTGTACCACGCCGGACGCGAACCGGATGATGCGGAAATCGCCCGTCGTCGCGACACGTATTTCCTGCCTTACCACGATGCGCTGACCGCGCAGATCACCCGCCTGCGCGCGAAGTTCGGCACGGTGGTGGTGTACGACGCACATTCTATCCGCTCACATATTCCGCACCTGTTCGACGGCGAACTGCCGCAGTTCAACCTGGGTACCGCTGGCCCGTCCGGCGCGCCGGACACGTCCTGCGACAACGCGTTGAGCGACGTGGTGGAGAACCTGCTGAAGATCAGTGGCATGAGCCAGGTGCGCAACGGCCGCTTCAAGGGTGGCTGGATCACCCGCCACTACAGCAACATCGCCGGCGGTGTGCACAGCCTGCAGATGGAGCTGGCCTGCCGTGGCTACATGCACGAACCCCTGCCGGACCAGGTGGACGAACACAGCTGGCCCACCCCGCTCGACCCCGACCACGCCGCACCGCTGCGCCACACCCTGGCGCAGGTGCTCAACGCCTGCCTTGAATTCGCTACGAACCGGAGCGCCGCATGACCCGCAACGACCCGTCCCGCACCCTCGCCGCGCCAACCGGCACCACGCTGAATGCCAAGAGCTGGCTGACCGAAGCGCCGCTGCGCATGCTGATGAACAACCTGCACCCCGATGTGGCCGAGCGCCCGCAGGAACTGGTGGTGTACGGCGGCATCGGCCGCGCCGCACGTGACTGGGAGAGCTTCGATGCCATCGTCGAAACGCTCAAGCGCCTGGACGACGACCAGACCCTGCTCGTGCAGTCGGGCAAGCCGGTGGGCGTGTTCCGCACCCATGCCGATGCACCGCGCGTGCTGATCGCCAACTCCAACCTGGTGCCGCGCTGGGCCAACTGGGACCACTTCAACGAACTGGATAGGAAGGGCCTGGCCATGTACGGCCAGATGACTGCCGGCAGCTGGATCTACATCGGCGCGCAGGGCATCGTGCAGGGCACCTACGAGACCTTCGTGGAAATGGGCCGCCAGCATTTCGGTGGTGACCTGACCGGCAAGTGGCTGTTCACCGGTGGCCTCGGCGGCATGGGCGGCGCACAGCCGCTGGCCGCGGTGATGGCCGGCGCCTCCTGCCTGGCCGTCGAGTGCCGCAAGAGCAGCATCGACATGCGCCTGCGCACCGGCTACCTGGATACCTGGACCGACAACCTGGACGAAGCGCTGCGCCTGATCGACGAGTCGTGCAAGGCCGGTACGCCGAAGTCGGTGGGCCTGCTCGGCAACGTCGCCGATGTACTGGCTGAACTGCTCAAGCGCGGCGTGAAGCCGGACCTGCTGACCGACCAGACCTCCGCGCACGACCCGGTGAACGGCTACCTGCCGCAGGGCTGGACCGTCGAGCAGTGGGACGAAAAGCGCGTGTCCGCGCCGAAGGAAGTGGAGAAGGCAGCGCGCGCGTCGATGGCCAACCATATCCGCGCCATGCTCGGCTTCCACGCACTCGGCGTGCCGACCGTGGACTACGGCAACAACCTGCGGCAGATGGCGCTGGAAGAAGGCGTGGAGAACGCGTTCGACTTCCCCGGGTTCGTGCCGGCCTACATCCGCCCGCTGTTCTGCCGTGGCATCGGCCCGTTCCGCTGGGCGGCACTAAGTGGTGACCCGGAAGACATCGCCAAGACCGATGCCAAGGTGAAGGAACTGATTCCGGACAATCCCCACCTGCACCGCTGGCTGGACATGGCCGCCGAGAAGATCAAATTCCAGGGCCTGCCGGCGCGCATCTGCTGGGTCGGCCTGGGTGATCGTGATCGACTCGGCCTGGCGTTCAACGAGATGGTCGCCAACGGCGAACTGAAGGCGCCGGTGGTGATCGGACGTGACCACCTGGACAGCGGCAGCGTGGCCTCGCCGAACCGCGAAACCGAAGCGATGGCCGATGGCTCCGACGCGGTGTCCGACTGGCCGCTGCTGAACGCCCTGCTCAACACCGCCAGCGGCGCGACCTGGGTCTCGCTGCACCACGGCGGCGGCGTCGGCATGGGCTTCTCGCAGCACGCCGGCATGGTGATCGTCTGCGACGGTACCGAGGCGGCGGCGAAGCGGATTGCCCGCGTGCTGTGGAACGACCCGGCCACCGGCGTCATGCGCCACGCCGATGCGGGGTATGACATCGCGATCGGCTGCGCGAAGGAAAAGGGACTGGATCTGCCGGGGATCCTGGGCTGATCGCAGGGTGCCGGCCAGCGGCCGGCACTACCCGAAAGCACCTGTAGAGCCGAGCCATGCTCGGCTCATTTTTCCGGGTGCATGATGCCTGGCCCGAAGGCAGCCGAGCATGGGCTCGGCTCTACATGCCAAGATGCGCCATCACCGCTGACGGATCACCGCGATGTTCCGCACGCTCGCTGCCTCATTGCTCTGCACGCTATTGGTGATTCCGCCTGTTTCGGCACGTGGCGCTCCCAGCACTCTCTCTGCTCAGCTCGACACCCAACTGCAGGCCAACCGCGAGCGCTACGGCATTGCCGGCCAGGCGGTGCTGGTCGCACACAACGGTCAGGTGCTCTACCAGGGCGCCAGCGGCGAGCGTGACCCGGCCTCCCACGCACCTGCCACCGTCGATTCCATCTTCGCCGCACAGTCGATGGCCAAGCTGCTGACCAGCACACTGGTGATGCAACTGGTCGATCAGAGCAAGGTGGATCTGGATGCACCGGCCAGCCGCTATGTGCCGGGCCTGCCTGCAGCATGGCAGGCAATCCACGTGCGTGATTTCCTCAACCACAGCTCCGGCATCGGCGAGTACTACGACCGGGTGGATAACCGCTGGGTGAGCACGGGCTACCCCGGTGTAGCGCCTGACCTTGGCACTGCGCTGAAGGTGGCCGGCGCTGCACCGATGCAGTTCGCCACCGGCAGCCGCGTGCAGTACACCCAGGCCAACTACCTGGTGCTGACGGCGTTGCTGGAAGCGCACTACCGCAAGCCCTACCCGGCCATCGCGCGCGAACGCATCCTGCAGCCATTGAAGATGGCCAGCACCTCGTGGGGCGTTGCCAGCGTGCCGGCCCGGCGCGCGGCGGTGCCGTACATCGGCAAGGATGGCCAACTGCAGCCGGCCAATGAAGATGCCTGGCCGGACTACGGCTGGGGCCATGCCGATCTGCAGACCACCGTGGGCGACATGAACCGTTTCCTGCAGGCGCTGGCGACCGGCAAGCTGGTGCGCACGGGGACCCTGGAAAAACTCTGGCAGCCGCAGAAGCTGAGCGGTGGCGGCAGCAACTTCTTCTCCACCGGCTGGGACACCACCCGCAGCGACGGCCACACCCAGGTCGGCCACGATGGGGGCACCCGTGTTAGGGCACGGCTGGCCTACAAGGGCACGCTGGCCGACGGCTACTGGGTGTTCGTGTACCTGACCAACGGCAGCGCCCGCAATGTCTGGTCCAGCACGCTGGTGGAGAGCACGATGGCGGTCGCGGCGCCGCAGGCGTTTCCGCACGCGGTGCTGTCCGAGCGGCTGGTCGCGTATGCGCTGGATGATGATGCAGGCGCTGCCCAGGCGATACGCAGTTGGTTGCGCGATAACAACCGGGTGACGGGCAGCGAGCTGGAACGAGCGATCAACGCCAGCGGCTATGCCATCCACCAGAGCCTTGGTGCACGCAGGGCGTTGAAGGTATTCGCCCTCAATACCGAGCTGTATCCGGATTCGGCCAATGTGTGGGACAGCCTGGCCGAGTGTCATGCGGCATTGGGCGAAAGGGAAGCGGCTGATCGGCTGTATGCAAAGGCCAAAGCGCTGGCCAAGCCCTCGCCGTAACCTGCTGTAGAGCCGAGCCCATGCTCGGCTGCTCTTCGTTTCGAGCGAAGGAAACCCGCGCTGCGCGCGATTAGCCGAGCGTGGGCTCGGCTCTACATGGATGTTGCGGGCGGCCATACGCCGCCGGTGGGTGACGTGGCGCCACCGACCTGTTAACTTGCGCGCCACTTTACTGGTTTACAGCATTTCCGCATGTCGCTCTCGTCGTACCGCCCCATCCCCTCGCTGCTGTCTCTGGCCGTTTCCCTTGGCCTCGCCTCCACTGCCGCTGCAGTCCCGCAGGCCACCACGTTGGATGCCGTACAGGTCACTGCAGCCGATGCCAGCGCGCAGGCGCGCGAGGCGTTGAAGCGGGTGCCCGGCGCCAGCAACGTCATCGACGTGGCCAAGGCCGACAGCCGACTGTCCAGCAGTGCCGATGTGCTGGCCTACCAGCCGGGCATCAGCGCGCAGTCGCCGGGCAACGAGGGCACCAAGATCTCGATCCGTGGGTCGGGCATCAACCGGGGGCCGGGCGCGCATGCCTCGGGCATTGCGGTGTCGATCGACGGCCTGCCGCTGACCGGCCCAGGTGGCACGCCCTACGAGCTGCAGGAACCGCTGTGGCTGTCGCGCGTGGAAGTCCTGCGCGGCGCCAACGGTTTCGAGCGCGGCGCGTTGGCGCTGGGCGGTGCCATCGACTACGTCAGCCGCAGCGGCCGTGATTCGGCGGGCGTGCAGCTGCACTACGAAGCCGGCAGCCGTGGCTACCAGAAGCGTGGCCTCAGCTGGGGCGGCGTCAACGGCGATGTCGACTACTTCCTGGCCTACACCGATACCGAATTCGACGGTTACCAGCGCCATGCGCGCGGCGATGGTAAGGGCGCGATGGCCAACATCGGCTGGCAGATCACGCCCGACCTGCAGACGCGCTTCTTCGTGCGTTACCGCGAAACCAATCACGAAACACCCGGTCGCCTGACCCGCGATCAGATCCGCAACGATCCACGTGCCGCGAACGCGGCCAACCTGGCCATCGATGCGCGTCGCCCGCAGCCGGGCAGCACCTGGGTGGGCAATGTCACCACGCTGCAGATCGATGAGGACTCGTCGCTGCAGGCCGGGCTGGTGTACCACTCCTACCCGATGGACTTGAACGAGAGCCTGTACCGCCAGCAGCTGGACTACGCCAACCTCAACGCCACGCTGGACTACCGCCGCCGCCACCGGCTGTTCGGGCTGGACAGCGAGACCACGGTCGGCCTGCGCGTCACCCATGACCTGGATGCCGATGTGCGCGAGTCGCTGCGCTTTGCCAGCAACGGCTATGCCGCCGGCACGCGCACGCGTGACTTCCGCCACCACGGCACCGACAGCACGCTGCACGTCAGCAACACCCTCGCCTTCAATGACCGCCTGCGCATGCAGGCTGGGCTGGCACTGATCAACACCCGCCGCGATGTGCAGGTGACCTGGCCGAGCAGCGGCGGCCGCCTGCGCGAGCAGGACTGGGACTATGCGCCGCGACTGGGCTTCACTTGGCAGCACAGCGCGCAGACCCAGTGGTTCGGCAACCTCAGCCGTTCGGTGGAGGCACCGCACCCATGGTCGATGATCTGGGGCTCGAACCAGTACTTCGGGCCGGGCAATGGCCCGTCTACCGGCCGTCAGCGCGCGCCGGTGCCGATGCAGAACCAGACCGCCACCACGCTGGAACTGGGCGCGCGCGGTGACGCGGCGCTGGGCCGCTGGGAACTGACCGGCTACTACGCCCACGTGAACCACGAACTGCTGAGCGTCGAACTGCAACCGGTGCCGAACCTGTTCATCGCCGAGAACAATGCCAGCCCCACCGTGCACCGCGGTATCGAAGCCGGATTGGACAGCACGCTGTGGCAGGCTGCACCGGGCCGCCTGTCGCTGCGCCAGGCGTATACCTTCAGCGATTTCCGCTACCGCCACGATGCACGTTTCGGCAGCAACCGCCTGCCCGGCCTGCCGCGCCACGCCTACCAGGCCGAGCTGCGCTTCGATCATGCATCCGGCCTGTACGCGGCGCTCAATACCGAATACGCCTCGCGCATCGCCGTGGACTACGCCAACAGCTACTGGGCCGACAGCCATGTGATCTTCGGCAGCCGCATCGGCTACGACGCACCCGGTGGCCGCTGGCAGGCCTGTGCGGAGATGCGCAACCTAGGCAACCGCCGCTACGCCGCCACCGTCACGCCGGGCTATGACGACGCCGGCAAGGATGTTGCGCGCTCGACCCCGGGCGAAGGCCGCGGCGTCTACGCGGGCGTGCGCTGGCGCTTTGAGTGATTGCTGCAGGCGGCGCCGGGTGTGATCCGGCGCCGTCGTTCCAGGGTCAGCCGATACGCCAGGGCGGCAGGCGCTCGCTGCGCTTCCAGATGGAAGGCGCGAAGCCGACCAGCACCAGTGCCGCCAGCCACTTCGGCGACGTACTCAGCAGCGTCGAACCGAGCGAGCCGCCGCCGGGTGCGAGCGGCTCCTGCCACGGGTTGTAGCCCAGGTAGACGACGCTGCCAGCCCACCACAACAACGCCAGGCCGATGCCCACCAGCAGCAGGGCCAGGATACGGCAGGTCCAGCGCTGCGAGGTGGTTCCCCACTCGCGGGACACCGCTACCAGCAGACCCACCACCAACAGCGACACCAGTGCCACCAGGCCGATATCGATCTTCGGTCCAATGCGCTCATAGGCGCAGGCACGGCATTGCGTCTCTTCCGCGGCAGTGGCGGCTTCAGCGCCATCGCCCCGCCCGGCTGCCGGCTGCGCCAGTGCTGCAAACGGCAACAACACCGCCAGCAGCGTCACCATGATCCAACGAAACAACGTCCTGTTCCTGCGTGCAGCGACATCCATGCGCTCTTCCTCGTCAGTGGTTGTGTGTCTCAGTGGGCGTTCGGCCATCCAGCGCCCCGGTTCCCGATGCAATACGACAAGCTCCCGATAGGTGAAACCGCCAGGACACGAATCCTCGGCGACCGCGATCATAGCCCACTGTTCATTGCGGCTGAAAACCGGTCGGGACCGGGCCATATGAAGGAAGCAACCGCATTACAGCCCCTGGATGACCTGCAGCAGATGGCTCGCACCTGGCTCGAGTTCCTGAGCAAGCCAGCCCAGTACCGCGAAGAACAGCAACAGGCCGATCAGCGGCCAGGCCGTGTGCGACACGCATACCCGCCACCATCCCTGCTCGTGCATGCCCTGCATGCGCCGGTACAGGCCGCCGGCGATCGCCGCGTCCACCAGCAGTTCGGCCATCAGCACCGGCGCCGACCACACCACCCACACGCTGGCCAGCAGGACGGTCGCCACCAGCGCGACGATGCCGAGGATGGCCAGCAACGGCAAGCCCGCTTCGTCTTCAGCGAGCCCGGCCAACGGCAGCTCTCCGGCGTCGCCACTGCTCACCGATGCCGGCTCGTTCCACGAGGCCGACGCACCGCCACCGCCGGAACGGCCGCCGGCGCCGCTCCACGGTGATTCCACGGCACTGCCGCGAGGGGATGGGCTGCCACCGCCCACATCCGGCGACAGGCCATCCAGTACGTTGTCCCAACGCCAGCGGATCCAGATCCACATCAGCAGCAGGAACACGCCGTAGGCCAGCACGACGGCCATCGGGTAGCGAAACCACATCGCGTCGATACCGGCCAGGCGCAGCAGGTGCGAGGCAAGGAAACCGGCCGCACCGGTCAGGGCGACGATCAGTGCCATCTGCAGGCGTGGCCAACCGCGCTGCTGCAAGTGCCTGCGCGCACGCACGACTTCGCTGCCGCGGTTCATCGGCAATGTCAGTGGGCTGCGTGAAAAATGGCGCGAGCGCTTCATGCCGCCGCCAGGGGGCGGGAGGCATCGCGGCCAGGGACCTCGGGAACCTGATGCTGCATGCGGACATCCTTGCCGGGCACGCGTAGGCGGTGTTGGGCGGATTCTACCGCGGGCAGCTCCGCTGTCCAGACGGCGGTTCCAAGCGGCCGATCCTCAGCTGCGATCAATGATCCGTTCGATGCGGCCACCCGCGAACACGAACTCGCTCTGGCCCTGCAGTTCCAGCTCAGTGCCCGCACGCGGTCCATCGGGAACATCCTGCGCGAACACGCCGCGCCAGCCAATCGTCGCCGTCGCCCGATCACCATCGAGCACCAGCGCCAGCAAGCGCTGTTCGCGCTCGCGGAACAGGCGCGCAGATTGGCGTGCCAGTTCGCCAAAGGCATCGACGCCTTCGGTGACCATCGTCAACTGGCCGCCACTGTGATTCTCGAAGCGTACGTTGTGCGCCAGCACGGCCAGCATGGCGTCGATATCGAAGCGGTTGTAGGCCTGCAGGTAGTGCTCGATCAACTGACGATGGTGCAATTCGTCCATGGCGGCATCCAGTCGTGGGCTGCTGGCGAGTCTGGCCTGCCCGCACCGGCCGATCAAGGCCGCGTGGCCGCCTTCAGCAACTGCGCGGCCACCTGGTCGAACGGGGCAATGTCCTGCAGAGCGCGGCACATCGCCACCGCACCTTCCACGCTGGCGATCACCAGGCTGGCCAGTTCACCCGCCGCTGCCGGGGCATGCCCTTCAGCGACGAACGCCGAGGCGAGATGGCCGTGCCAGCGCGCGAACACCTCGGCCGCCGCCGCGCGGGGTTGGCTGGGCGTCGCCTCCACCGGCTCCTCCACGGCAGCGGCCAGCACCGGGCAGCCGGCGCGGAATTCTGAGCGCAGCAGACGCTCGCGCCACATCGCCAGGAACTGCTGCAGGCCCTGCACCGCCCCACCCTCCAGCAACTCCATCAGCAGCGCCTCCACCTTGTCGCCAGCCATGTGGGTGGCGCGCGCCAGCAACTCCTGCTTGCCGCCGGGAAAGTGGTAATAGGTGGAGCCCAGCGGTGCCTCGGCCAGCTTGGTCACCTCACGGATGCTGGTGGCATTGAGGCCTACCCGCGCCAGCATCTGTGCCGCAGCATCAATCACGCGTTGTGGCGCATCAGAGGGTCGCGGGCTCACGGCGGTCTCCTTGCTAAGACAGTCGTCATAGATTAGCGTACCGGCCGTTCTATAACAGTCGTCATAGCCATGAATCTCTGGTTCCGCCTGCTCCACCTGCTGCTGTGCAGCCTGTTCCGGCCGAAGCTGGAGGCGCCGTTCGGGGTCTCGCGGCTGCAGTTCCGGGTACTGCCCAACGACCTGGACAGCAACCTGCACATGACCAACGGCCGCTACTGGAACATCTTCGATCTGGGCCGGCTGGACCTGATCCTGCGCATGGGCCTGGGCCGGGTGGCGCTGCGCGAGAAGTGGGCACCGATCGTCGGCGCTGGCACCATCCAGTTCCGCCGTGAACTGAAGCCGTTCCAGCGCTTCACCCTGGAAACACGCCTGGTCGGCTGGATCGGCTCGCGCGGCATCATGGAGCAGCGCGTGCTGATCGGGCCCGAGCAGAAGATCGCCACCCGTGCGCTGCTGGTCACCGGCATCTACGACCGTCGCGCGCGCCAGTTCCTGGGCATGCCGAAGATGATGGAAGCGATCGGCGTGGTCGCCCCGCCCTCGCCTCCACTCAGTGCGGCCGCCGAAGCGCTGCTGGCCGCCGACGCAGCGTTGAAGCAGGACGACGCCTGAGCCTCAGGGAGCCGCCACCGGCATCATGTGCTGTCCGCGCGATACGACCTGGGTACGCCCTCCCACGTGCAGCACGTACTCGAAGGACTGCCGCATGCGGCTGTACGCGCCACCCTCCGGCACGCCGTAGTTGGCACCCACGCTGAGGGTATGCCGGCCCGGCGGCAACGGCTTGAGCATCACCCAGTAACCGTCGGCGGCGGCCAGCCGTGAGTCTGCGTCATCGGCATCCATGCGGAAGCAGCCTTCACTGCGCACCCGATGCATGCGCATGTCGCCCAGGGGTTGCCCATCCAGCAGCACCACTGCACTGATCAGGTAATCGTTGTTGACCGCCGCCCCGGCCTGCAGCTCCTTGCAGGACACAGACTCATCCACCTGGTAGTGCGCCATGTTGATGATCGGCAGCAGCAGGTACTTGCCAGCCGGCACCACGCATTCGCGATGTGGCCGGAAACGGCCATTGGTGCCGGCCAGGTACCAGACCGGGCCTTCCTGGCCCAGATCACACACACGGCCATCCGGGTCGAGATAGGGCGCGCCGCCCTGGGCGTCGGCCCACCGCCACCAGCGGGCGGTCCATTCGGCCAGTGAAACGCCGCCCACCGGTTCACGCGTCAGCGGCGAAGGCGCCGCCGTGTCTGCACTGAACGCCGGCACGGCCGCCAGCAGCAGTGCCATCGTTGCGCCGCTGCGGCGCAGCCATCCCTGGATTCCCTTCCGCATCACCCACCCCATCGTCCCTGGCGGCCACGCTGCGTGGCCGGCTCCGGGGCCACTTTACCTTGGCTGACTACACCTTCGGCATGTTCTTGGTCACGCAATGGATGCCGCCACCGCCGCCGGCAATCGCATCGATGTCCACCTGCTCGATCACACGACCGGGATACATGTCTTCCAGCAGTTCACGGCAGACGCCATCGGCTTCGTCGTCACCGAACTCCGGCGTGACCACGGCGCCGTTGATCGGCAGGTAGTTGATGTAGCCCATGGCCAGATCGTCGTTGTCGCGGGTATGCACGTTGTCGCGCCCGTCCAGGGGCGGCGGCAGCGTGTGCACCTGCAGGCGACGGCCATCGGCATCGGTGGCCCCGCGCAGGATGTCCAGGTGCTCGCGGGTCAGATCGTAGTCGTAGGACTCCGGATCGTTGTCCAGGTTGGCGATCACCACGCCCGGGCGCACGAAACGGGCATAGAAGTCCACGTGCGCATCGGTGATGTCCTCGCCGGCGATACCGGGCAACCAGATCACCTTGCGCAGGCCAAGGTGATGCTTCAGCTCCGCCTCAACATCCGCGCGCGACCAGTCCGGATTGCGATTGCGGTTCACCCAGCAGCTTTCGGTGAGGATGGCGGTGCCATGGCCATCGACTTCGATGCCACCGCCCTCACCTACCAGATCGCTTTCCAACAGCGTGGCGCCGGTCACCTGCGCCAGCCAGGGCGCCACCGCGCCATCGTTGCGTGCGCTCTGCTTGCCACCCCAACCGTTGAAGTTGAAGTTGACCAGCCCCAGCCCGCCCCGGTCATTAGTGACGAAGCAACCGCCGTAATCGCGCACCCAGATGTCATCCAGCGGCACCTCGAGGAACTCGATGTTGTCGCGGCCGCAACGGTCCTGCGCCTGCTTCAACTGTGCCGGGCGGCACAGCACGCTGACCGGCTGGTGGCGGGCGATGGTACGGGCCAGCCGCGCCACGGCGGTGTTCACCGCATCAGCGTGCGCGCCCCAGACCCGAGGCTGCGCGGCGAAGGCCAGGAAAACGCGCTCCTGCGGGCCGTGCTCGTCCGGCATGCGCCAGATGCCCGCACCCGGCCCCGCTGCGGACGCGCGGCCCGGCAGCCCGGCCAGGCCCAGTGCGGCCAGCCCGCCAAGAAGTGCCAGCATCGCGTACTGCTGCAGGACCGTCTCTATCCGGCCTGCCATCCGGCGCTGCTCGCCACACCGGTACAAGAACGCCTGACCCTGCATGGCGAGCGGGAAATGGACTGGAGCCAGTGGCAGGTCCAGGGCGGCGCCGATGTCGGCCAGCGCCGCGAGGGCATGAACTTCTCCGAACCCGGGCAGCTGCTGGATGCCGCCTGCCAAGGGCTGGGTATCGCGCTGGTCAGCGAGCTGCTGGCCGCACGCGCCTGTGAACAAGGGCTGCTGCAACCCCTGGATGATGCACGCGTGCGCGGCCCGCGCTGGAGCTGGCTGGTGCACGAGGACAGCGCGGCGGATCCGCTGGTGATCAGTTTCTGCGAGTGGTTGCTGGCGAGCCTGCCCGCTGACGCTACTTCTGCTGCAGCGCGCGCTTGACTGCCGCCTCGGCCAGCGGCGCCATCACCGCATAGCCCTTCGCCGTGGGATGCACGCCGTCCTCGGCCAGCTGCGGGTCCAGCCCTCCGGCGGCATTGGCCATCGGCGTGTAATAGTCCAGATAGACCAGCTGCTTCGCATCGGCATAGCGCTTCAATGCCGCGTTCAATGCGCGCACCTTGGGCGCAGGTGCCGTACCCGGCAACCACGGGTAATCGCTGACCGGCAGCACCGATGCCAGTACCACGGCGATGCCATGTGCGCGTGCCAGGTCCACCATCGCGTGCAGGTTGTCTTCAATCATCGCCTGCGTGGTCGGGCCGGTGTTGCCGGCGATGTCGTTGGTGCCGGCCAGGATCAACACCACCTGCGGCTTCAGTGCCAGCACGTCCTGCGGGAACCGCACCAGCATCTGCGCCGTGGTCTGGCCACTGATGCCGCGGTTGAGCCAGCCCTTGCCGGAAAAGAACGATGCGCTGCCTTCCCTGCCCCAGCCTTCGGTGATGGAATCACCGAAGAACACCACGCGTGGTTGCCCCGGTACCGCCGCAGGCAGCCGCGCGTTGGCTTCACGATAGTGCTGCAGCTGCGGCCAATCGGCCAGACGCTGCTGCATGAAACGCACTTCGTCCGCGCGCAGGCTTTCGACAGGCTCCAGCAGTAACGGGTTGATTGCGGGCATCTCGGCCGCCACCCCGTGGGCGCTCAGCGCGATACCGAGGGCAACTGCGGCCAGGCCGCCGGACAAGGAACGCATGGGGTCTCTCCCTTGAATGTCCGGGCCAGTCTAGCGCGCGGCCCCGCGCTTACCGCGCCGCCGACCGCGCGGCCACGCCGGTCACCTTGGCCGGCATCCACATGCCGGGCGTCCAGCCGCTGGCAGCCAGGATTGCCTTCGGGTTGTCCTGCTGGATCAGCGCACGCACTGCATCGCGCTTGTCCTTGGCCCGCAGGTAATAGGCCTTGGCGATGCGGTAGCCCACCCAGTACCCGAGGTCATAGGGCTCCTGCGAACCAGGCTTGTAGTTGTACAGCCACGGCGACAGATCGGTACTGTCCACATCCAGCGCAAAGGCGCTTTCAATGTGGACCTCGCGGCCGCGCGTCCACGCCGCATGGCGACTGTTGCCGACGTTGCCGGAAATCAATTCGGCGATGAATTCGGCGATACCTTCGCCCAGCGAAACACGCAGCACCGTCGCATGCGGGTCGCCGGGCTCGAAATCGGTCAGGCCGGTCTGCTGGATGTGCACGTACTCGTGCGCGATCACGTGCACGAAGCGGTCCTGCACATTGGGATTCATGAAATCGGCTGCGCACAGCGCTTCCAGGCCGATGATCACCCCGCTCTTCGAGGTCAACCCGACCGGTCGGCCGCGGCCGACCGCGAGGGTCACCGGCAGAAACGCGGCCTGCGGATAGATCGCCTGCAGGTTGCCGAACACCTGCACCAGACGCTGCTTCACCGCCGGCAGCTCCGCCAGGCAGCTGCGGCCCTGCGCATACACCCCGGGCTGGCCGGCAATGGCTTCGGCCATGCGTTCGGGCGTGACCCGGCGCGCCTTCGCCAGTTCACCCAGGCCCGGACTGCCTTCGGCCAGGTAACCGGCCAGCTGGGCGACGCTGGGCTTGCCGCCGGTGCTGTCGTAGATCGCGTAGAAGCGGCTGGCATCGGTGGTGAGGATCTGCGGCCCCGGCGGAGTACCCGCCGACGCCACGCCAACCGCCCCAGCACAGGCCAGGGCAAGCAGGCAACGCAGGAAACTGGACATCGCTCCGTCCTTGGTGGAGTGCATGCGAAGCGCGCAATCTATCACTCCGCCCCGGCCACCGCAGCGGGCACATGCAGGCCCTTCGGGGCTGTGCCAGACTCACTCAGGCACCTGCCATGGATGATGGAGCACCGCACGATGATGATCGTTCCCGCGTACTGGGCCGAAGCCCGCCTGCAGGCCCGTTTCCGTGGCCGGCCGGTGGTCGTGCGCCGCTTCGGCTGGTCCGATGAGGGACCTGCCGAGGCCCAGGCCCACGCCGACCGCCGTGCCAACGAAGCCCTCAATGCCATCCTCGCCGGGCAGGTGCTGCCGCGTCGCGAAGTGCGCAGCAACTATGGCGTGGAGGGTGTGCCAATCCGCGAGCAGATCGTGCAGCGCGACGGCGATGTCATCATCACCCGCAACAGCTATGGCGCATTGTGTCTCAACAGCCCCGACGTGCTGTTTGCCGACATCGACCATGCGCAGCCACCGGCCGGCTGCGTGATACCGGCCATCGTCGCTGCGATCCTGCTGCTTGCCGGCGCCATCATCGGCACCCTGCTCTGGCACTGGCTGGTGGGCCTGGCACTGGGCGTGGCGGCAGTGCTGCTTGTCAACGCGGCATTGCTGATGCGGCGGAAGCAGCGCCTGGCCGCCGCCGGCGGTGCTGAGGGGCTTGCGCTGAAACGCGTGGACGCGTTCAGCGAACAGCATCCCGATTGGCACCTGCGTGCCTACCGCACACCCGCCGGGCTGCGCGTGCTGGCGATGCATGCCACGTTCTCAACGGAGGACGAGCAGCTCCAGGCATTCTTCAAGGCACTGGGCACCGACACCCTGTACGCGCGCATGTGCCGGCTGCAGCATTGTTTCCGTGCGCGACTGACACCGAAGCCGTGGCGCGTCGGCCTGAAGTACCGCATCCGGCCGCCGGTGGCCGCGTGGTCAGCCGAACAGGCCAACAATCCGGATCGACTGGCCTGGATTGCCGAGTACGAAAAGAAGAGTGCCGGCTTTGCCGCGTGCACCTACCTGCGCAGCTTCGGCGACACCTCCCGGGTGCATGCCAAGGCCGAGCATGTGCGCGAGCTGCACGATCGGCTGTCGCACGCTCAGGACCGGTTACCGCTGGCCTGAGCGCAACGCGCGCTCAGTCCACGCCCTGCACGAACGGCTGCCCTGCCAGGGTAACGCCCAGCCGCACCGCGATCTGCTGACCTTCCTTCTCGAAGGTCGTGGCGCATTGCTTGGCGCCTTTTTGGCATCCGACTTCCGGAAAGCCCTCGAGTGACTCAGGCGCGCCCTGGACCGGACTCACCTGCCACCCTGCCGCATCCATGAGGCGCTTGGCCTTGGCATAAGGCATGCCGGCGACAATGCCCAACTGCGCCAGTTCGGAGGGGAGTGATTGGCCATGCAGGCTCGGCGTCATCACCAGCGCCAACACTGCGACAACACGTTTGGACTTCATAGGTGAAAACCATGGCAGACAGCAACAGGCCTGCAGCGTATCGCAGCGTCCGCACGCCATGGCACCCGCATCACATATGGTTACGCAACCGCAACGGCCAATGACACGAGGTCGCCCTTCGATCCATCAGGTACTGTTGAGAACCGCCACGGGCGCCTCGCGCGCCGCCCGCCGCGCCGGTACCCAGGCAGCCAGCTGCCCCAGGGTGAACACCAGCCCGACGCCCAGCACCAGGTACTCGGGATCGATGCGAGGTACCTCGTAGTAGCGCGAAACCCAGACATTCAACGCCAATGCCAGCACACTGCCAGCGAGCGCGCCGACGAAGGTCAGCATCAGATTCTCGATCATGAAGTAGCTGGTCACATCGCGCCTGCGGGCACCCAGCGCACGTCGTATGCCGATCTGCGGATAGCGCTTGCGGACCCAGAAGCTGGCCAGCCCATACACGCCCGTGCCGGTCACGATCAACAGCGAGATGCCGGCGCACAGGAAGATGATCGCCATAGTCTGGTCACGCCGGAAGTATTCCGCACGCAGTTCGCTGAAGCGCTGGACCCGGGGCAGCATCCGGTTCGCTTCGCGCGCGGCCAGCGCATTGCGGGCCGAGTCGAGGACCGCGGAAAGCGCGTCCGGCTCGCTGCGCACCGCGTACATCACACGGGTGCCGGCAGCAGCAGGCTGTCGCCTGTTCAGCGACCGCGCTTGCGCTCGATTTCCGCGTGCAGCCCCTGCAGCCGCACCAGGTACTGCTGGAAAACGCCCAGATCTTGCTCGACCAGGCGTGACCAGTCGGGCTTCGCATTCAGCAACTGCTCGACCTGCTGCTGCGGTGGGCGATCAAACCCCTCGCCCAGGACGGCCAGGTAGCGCTCCCTGAATCCCTCCGGATCCTGCTGGTCCTGGGCGAAGAGCTGCACCGCAATCAGTCCGGCATACAGGTAATTGGCCAGGTAAAGCGGATCCTCATACATCAGCCGCTTGGATACCCAGGTGCTGCGCAGCTCGGGATACTGCTCCGATGCGCCCCCATACCGGCCCAGTACCTTCATCGTCAGCGCATCAAGCGCGTCTGCATTGCCAACCCCATCGGCGGCCACTTCCTGATAGATGGACTGTTCCAGATCGGCCTCTTCAGACGAGACGAACAGCTGCAGGATGATGTCATCGAGCAACGACTTCAGGTAATACGCCTTGGCACGTGGATCACTGGCCTGCCGGTAGAGCTGATCGCGGAACTTCAGTTCGTTGTAGATGGCGAAGGCCTCGGTCAACCACTTGTTGCCGTTGCGCTGGAATGATGATGCGCCGCCGCGCTGCATCCACTGGCCATGCATGGCATGGCCGGCTTCGTGAGCGATCTGGACATCCCCCTCCAGATCGCCCTGGCGATGGCCAACGAACAGCAACGAAGGCACACCGGGGGCGCTGATCGAAAACGCATCCATCGCGCGCCGCCCTGCCGATCCGCCCAGATCCATGCGTCCGCCCGCAGGATCGAGCAGCCCGCGCAGCCCTGTCACGTAATGCGGCCCCAGCACCTGCATTGATGCTGCCGCCGCATCACGCAACTGCGCCAGGTCAAGCGGCGGAGGAATATAGCCCGCATCAGGCAGGTCCATGTCCCAGATCTGTGGAGACGCCTGGCCCATGCGCTCAAGATGGGTCAACTGCATCTGCTGGTAGTTCCGCCGCAGCAGCGCGTGGCGCGCTACCGCCGCCAGTGTCGCGTCGACGGCGGCCTGATCCAGGCCCATGTGCCGGTAGCTGCGGTCAGGCGCAGTTCCATCGCCCTGCAGTTCCGACGCATGCTCGTTGAGGCGGACCAGGCCCAGCAGCACCGTTGCCATTTCGCTGCGCCGCGACGCCATTCCCTGCCAGTAGGCACGCCATGCCGCTTCGCGCAGTGAACGGTCCGGCAGGCGGGAAAGGGCTCGCGCGTCGGTGCGGCTGTCGAGCGTGCGGCCTTCATGTTCGAAGCGGGCAAAGGGCGCCGACTGCAACAGCTGCCGGTGCAGGCGCCCGAAGCTGTCCAGCGCCGGGTCAGCCAACGTGTCGACCGCATCCACCAGCGCTGCATTGGCCGGCTGCACATCCTCCCGCAAAGCCCGTTCACGCAGGTCGGCATGCGGCGCGATCCAGGCAGCGTGCGCGGGCGCATCACGCAATGCCTGCTTGGCAATCGCCGCGATGCGTCCACATGTGCTGGCGACTTCGCCCTGGGTGTTGGCCCACCGGGCATCATCGGCATTGCGCGCTGCCTGAAGATGCAGGTAGCCATGGTGGCGGAGGCACTCGCCATACAGCTGTTCGGCCTGCTGGAACCTCACGTCTGGCGGCGCATGAAGTGCCTTGAGGGCATGGGTCCTCCGCTCGAGGTTCTGCCACGCCTCACGTTCCTGGGAGGCGCTGCCAAAGTAGCTGCGGTCATCTGCCCGCAGAGCTTGCGCTTCCACTCCGTGTGTCATCCCGGCCAACAGCGTCGCGATGACAAAAGTGATGGCGCGCATCCCATTGCGATGCATCGATGTCTCCTGGTCTGTTTCCACTCCCAGCTTAGCAGCCCGGGTGGACCCGGATGCCTCATGGCAGGTGGCTTCCCGATTCCCGATTGCGCATCCGGATCCAGGCCGTCTACCCACTCACATCCCGATACAGCAAGGCCGCCCTGGGGCGGCCTTCCCGTCTCCTTACTTGGCGTTCTTCACGTAGGTGTCGAACCAGTTCAGCATTTCCGCCACCAGCTGCTCGTTCGATTCCAGCGCGGTGTACCAGTGCGGTTCGTTCGGCAGCATCACCAGCCGCGTGATGCCGCCGTTGCCTCGGATCGCCTGGTAGAGCTTGCGCGACTGGAACGGCTCAGTGCCCGGGTTGGCGTCGTCCTCGCCGTGGACCAGCAGCAGCGGCAGCTTGATCTTGTCGGCATAGAAGAACGGAGAGGCCTTCAGGTACACGTCCTGCGCCTGCCACACCGAGCGACGCTCGTTCTGGAAGCCGAACGGGGTAAAGGTCTTGTTGTACGAACCGCTGGTCGCCACGCCAGCCTTGAACAGATTGGTATGGGCGATCAGGTTGGCGGTCATCAGGCCGCCATGGCTGTGGCCGGTCACGCCGATGCGGTTGCGATCGACCACGCCCATGTCCACCGCCTTGTCCACCGCTGCCTTGGCGTCGGCTTCCAGCTGTTCCAGGTAGGTGTCGTAGGCGTTCTTCGGATCGCCCACGATCGGGAACGAGGCGTTGTCGATGATCGCGTAGCCGGCCAGCAGCATCAGGCGGTACGGCTGCAGGCGGGTGAAGGTCTGCTGCGAACCGGACACCTGCCCCGCCTGCGCGGCGTTGGCGAAGTCGGCCGGGTAGGCGTACAGGATCGCCGGCACGCGCTGGCCTTCCTTGTAGCCCGGCGGCGTGTACAGGGTGAACGACAGGTCCACGCCATCGGCACGCTTGTAGGTCACCAGCTGCTTCTTGATCTGGCGCACTTCCGGAGTCGGGTCGACCAGCTTGGTCAGCGCGGTCGCGGTGGACGCGAACTGCGCCTCGCCGGTCTTCGCATCGGCCACCGCCTCACCCTGCTGACGGATGAAGGCGTTCGGCGGATCGATCACCGACTGGTGCCAGGTCAGGTAGCGCCCAGGCGTATTGCTGAAACCAAGGAACTGCTCGTAGGCATCGGCGCTGCTGCGGAACAGGCGCTCGCTCTTCAGCGTGCCGAGGTCGAGGCGGTCGAGGAACGGACGGTCGCCCTGCGGCGAGGCACCACGGCCGCTGAGGAAAACATGGTTGCCCTCACGGCGCACGACCTGCGCACCATTCGGCAGGCGGGTGAAGACCAGGTTGCCGGGGTTGCCGTACAGCTCATCGCTGGACATGTCCCACAGCAGGCGGCCTTCCTTCTTCGGCTGGTCCACTTCGACGATGCGGGTCTGCATCCAGTGGCGGTTCTCGTCGTTCTCGAACTGGAACGCCACGGCCGGATCGGCAGTCCATGCGAAGCCTTCGAAGCGTTGTGCAGTGCGGGTGATCTCGACCGGCTTGCCGTTGAACGGCGCCTTCAGCATCAGTACCCGATCGCGATGCGGCACGCTGACCTTCCAGTCGCCCTTGTCCAGCGCTTCGGCATAGACCAGGGTAGCCGGATCGGTGGCACGCCAGTCGAAACCGCGCGGGCCTTCCGGTACGCCGTGCACCGGCACGCGGTCGGCCAGCGGCAGGCTGGCGATCGGCGTGGACTTGCCGCTGGCGATATCCAGCACGGCAACGTCGTTGGCGAAGCGCTGGTAGGTCACCGCATGCGAGTACGGCGCCTTGATCGATTCGGTCAGCACGTGCACGCCATCGGGCGCGGCGCTGACTTCGTTGAACAGCGCCGGCTGCCCGACCGGACGCACGCTGTTGGCGGCGGTATCGACCACGGCCAGCTGCGAGGCGCCGTAGTAGGCGAACAGCTTTTCGTCATGCACGCTGGTCAGCGTGTCGCGGGCTTCGTAGGTGCTGCTCTCGCCGCTGCTGCCCAGCGACTCCTGCGCATCCGGGCCGGTCGGCACGCCACCATTGGACGGCGCCGGGCCCTGGTTGGCCGGAACCAGCTTCACCAGCAGGTTCCGGCTGCCGCCCAGCCACTGCACGGTGTAGCCGAAGATCGGGTTCAGCTGGACGTTCGGCACCTGCTTCACCTGGCCGGTAGCGGCATCGCCTACCCACAGCTGCACGCTGGTATCGACCGCGTTCTGGAACGCAAAGTGGCTGCCATCGGCCGACCACAGCGCGCCGGTGGCGCAGCCCTGCGGCAGGTTGACCTTGGTCTCCTTGCCGCTGCCGATATCGACCAGGGTGAAGTCGGCCACGCAGGCCGGAATGCCGTAGCCACCGGGGGTGTCGTGCCGGCTGCGGTTCTTCGGTTCCAGGCGCACGCCAGCCAGCTTCAGGTACGGCTGAGCGACACGGCTGATCGACGGGTAGGTCTGCGCAGTGGTCAGCAGCAGGCGCTGGCCACCCGGGGCCACGTTCGGTGCCGGTGGCGGCGGTGCCTTCAACACCTTGAGCAGGTGCTCCGGCGGCTTCGCGTAATCAGCGAAGGCCGGGCCAGCGGCCAGCAGGCCGACGGTGGCAACGGCAACGGCCGCCGCCAGAGAGGTTCGACGGATCAGCATCCTTATCCCCTGGGTGTGAATGGGTACCCGGAATCGGGTATGGACCCGAATCTAGCACCGCAGGGGATGGGGTGAATGGGCCGGAAGGGCTAGAGGCCGGATGGGGCAAAGTGGGACACGCCCGGAGAGGCCGGCGATGGACCGGCATCTGCCAGGCGTGGTCTGTCGTCACTGCTGGGCGTGCAGGTCCCAGGCAGTCAGGTAATCGGGGTCGACCACGATCATGCCACTGTTCCGCATGCGGTACTCGCCGGGCTCGGCGGGCAGGTACTGGTCGAGCATCGGCGGCAGATAGCGCTCATGGCCGTCATTCTCGTCCGCCAGCACCACGCCTTCGTCGGCGCTGATGCGCAGCACCGTACCGGCGTATTGTTCCAGCCCCTGCACCTGGCCGTCACCGCCATAGCGGGTGACGCCCACCAGCACCACCTTGCCGATCATTTCCTCGACCTTGGCATCGTCCAAGGGCGGCAGCATGGGAGTGAATTCATCGCTCATCGGTGCACCTCCGTAGCCTGCTGGACATCGTGGATGAGGTTTCCGCTTCGCAGTGCGCGTCGCTGGCAGCCGAGCAGGTGCCCAGCCCGAAGCCTCGGCATCGAGAGTGCCAGTGCGCCCATGAACCCAAGGGTTCCTGGAGCAAGATGCTGCCATCGCAGGCGGAAGGGACAGGTGAAGGCCGAACTCGGTCCTCGGCGATCAGGGGGGGGGCACCTGCACCACGCTAGAATGCGCCCATGCGCACCGTACATGCCCTCCGCTACATCACCCCGCTACGGGAAGGCGGCTCCCTGCCCGCCGTGGTCGAGACCGACGACGACGGCATGGCGGTACTGAAATTCCGTGGCGCCGGCCAAGGCCCGAAGGCGTTGATCGCCGAGCTGATTGCCGGTGAGATGGCACGCACGCTGGGCCTGCCGATTCCGGAAATCCTGTTCGTCGAGCTGGATCGCGAGTTCGCCCGCACCGAGCCCGACCCGGAGATCCAGGAGCTGATCCGCGCCAGCGAGGGCCTGAATCTGGGCCTGGACTACCTGCCCGGTGCGATCAATTACGATCCGGCGGCGATGCCGGTCGATGCAGACCTGGCCTCGCGCATCGTCTGGTTCGATGCGTTCACCAGCAATGTCGATCGCACCACCCGCAACCCCAACCTGATGGTATGGCACCGCAAGCTGTACCTGATCGACCACGGTGCGGCGATGTACTTCCACCACGACTGGGCCAACGCCGGCGATGCCTGCGAAAAGCCGTTCGTGCTGATCCGCGACCACGTGCTGCTGTCGTTCGCCAGCCGCATTGCCGAGGTGGACGCAGAACTGGCTGCGTGCCTGACCGATGCCGAAATCGAGCGCATCGTTGGCCTGGTGCCGGACAGCTGGCTGGTGGACGAACCGGCGTTCGACAGCCCACAGGCCTATCGCCAGGGCTATATCAACTATCTCAAGCACCGCTTGAAAGTGCGTGCAGTGTTCGTGCAGGAGGCCGTCCGTGCCCACGCTGCACACGTATGACTATGCGGTCATCCGCGTGGTACCGCGGGTGGAACGCGAGGAGTTCATCAACGTCGGAGTGATCGTCTCCTGCCCCGGCGCGCGCCATCTGGAAGCGGCCATCGAGATCGATCCGGCACGCCTGCACGCGTTCGCTCCAGCGCTTGATCAGGATGCGTTGCAACCGTGGCTGGATGCGATCGTGGCCATCTGCCGTGGCGACGCCAGCGCCGGACCCATCGCACAGCTGCCCGCGCGCGCCCGCTTTCATTTCCTCACCGCCAAGCGCAGCTCGGTTGTGCAGATGTCGAGCACGCATGTCGGCCGCACTGCGGACCCGGCGGGTGTGGTGGAACACTTGATGACGAAGATGGTGCGGGTACCGGCACCAACCGAGCAACATTGATTGGGTAGAGTCGACCGCTGGTCGACTGCCGTTCGCGGGAAGCAGGCGCACCGTCTTCGTGGCCGTACCGGTGCTCCCTACCCTCGCCCTGCACCACGAAACCAAGCCATACCAGCCCTTGTGGTTCTGCGCCGTGGTGGCCTGCTGCAGCAATGCAGGTGAGACCAGCGCTCCGCTTTGCAGGCCTGGGCGAGCTTCATCTTGTCCGGCGTTTCAGCGCCCACGATCTGGCACCGCTTCACCTGCTGCAGATTGGCCAGGTCCATGACGGTCGTCACCCCAGCTGCATCCACGCTAGGGACGCTGCCGCAACACCTCGACCGTGACGGTGAACGCCTCGATGCGATGCCATTCGCTCCGCTCATGCGGCAGCGATTCCACGCCCATGCCGATCTGGTACCGCACCGCTTCCTCGGGCGCGGCGAAATCACGCGATTCGTGCTGCGCTGTGGTCAGCACATAGGCAATCTGCCGATGGTCGGTAATGCCGTTGTCGATGCAGGTACGCACGATCATCTCGACCGACTGGTCCCGGGTCAGGCCGAAGCACACCCCACCTTTTCCATAGCCTTCGCTCATCCTTCAGCTCTCCAGTTCCGGAACGCATCCGTTCGTCGGGGAAAGACCTACTTCAGCAGGTCCGATTCGGTAGGGGCCTCGCCCCTGCAGGTGTCATAGCGGCGCTGCAGCAGCGTGCGTGGCCCGGTTCCGCGCAGCTGGATGACCTTGTCCTCGCGCGCGCACGGGCTGACCTTCGCGCGCAGCACAAACCGCCCATTGTCGATATGGTCGATGTCGCGCCCGCCGATGGCCGCTTCCAATGCCTTGGCACGCACATAGCGGTTGAACTTGGCGTCGAACAGGTAGAACGCATGCACCGGAACGTTGTAGACACCGTTGTTGTCCTGCCACACCTGCAGGTCCGGCACGCCATCGCCATTGAAATCCGAAACGGTCAGCAGCACGGCCGCCGCACCCTGGGCATCGGCGCCAGCGCGGGTCAGGCGCGGCTGCACGTCCGTGACCGCCACGTTGCGCCCGCCACGGGTCACGCCCATGCTCCGGGCAACGATTGTCGCGCTGGTGCAGCCATTGCCGCTGCAGATCGCGCAGCACCTGCTGATCACTGGCGGTCAGCGTGGAGCCGCCGCACTGTAGGCGGCGTTGAACGCATCGTCGTGCACTTTGAATTCAGCGTCGACACAACGACGACGGGCCTCCAGTGCGGTGCCCGTAGCCGCCATGCAGGGCGCATGGGCGGGGCTCAGATAGCGCGCATCGCCTGCGATCAGTTCGGCACCGCTGGGCACCTTGCGTGCGGCAGGCTGGGGCGACGCCTGCGCGCTTGCCCACAGGCAGGGGCCAAGCAGAAGCAGTCCTGCCAGCAACCGGGTGGCACGCCCCGGCAGGCGTTCGGAGTTCAGCATGCGTTTCCTTCCCTGGGGGCGTTGGCCGGCCCCGTCCTGTTCCGATGATGGATGCTGCCCGGTCGCCAGCGCAACTTCAGCGACATCGGTCACGGCCCCGTCGCCCATATTCAGGCCGGCAACCGCTATTTCGGCAGCGCGAACGCCATCACGTAATCGCCGTTCGGGGTTTCCATGAAATGGTGGCCGCCGGCCATGATCACTACGTACTGGCGTCCGCCCTGCGCGTACACCATCGGCGTGGCCTGACCACCCGCGGGCAGCGCCGCATGCCACAGCTCCTTGCCGGTCTTCAGGTCGATGGCACGCAGCAGGTCATCGGTGGCGGCCGCGATGAAGATCAGTCCGCTGGCAGTCACCACCGAACCGCCGTTGTTCGGCGTGCCGATCTCGATCGGCAGGCCGGAACGGATGCCGAACGGCCCATTGCCGCGCGCACTGCCAAACGGACGATCCCACAACAGCTTGCCGGTGCGCAGGTCGATGGCGCGGATGCCGCCGTAGGGAGGCTGCTTGCACAGCAGACCCGTGAAAGGCAGCCGCCAGCCAGCGTTGACCTGGATACCATACGGCGTTCCCACCTGCGGATCGCCGGCGCCCTCGCCACCGCCCCTGTCGGCACGGATCTTCTCGCGCGGCAGCCAGCCCAGGCGGTCGGCTTCGGCACGTGGCACCAGCCGGTTGTAGTTGGGCATATCGTTGTAGTTGGCCACGATCACGCCGCGGCGCGTGTCGATGGACACACTGCCCCAATCCGAACCGCCGTTGTAGCCGGGGTATTCGATGGAATGGCGATCACTGCTCGGCGGCGTGTAGAAGCCTTCGTAATAGGCCTTGCGGAACTGGATGCGGCAGATCAGCTGGTCGATCGGTGTGATGCCCCACATGTCGCGCTCGGTCAGGTCATGCTGGCGGCGCAGTGTGTGGTACAGCGAGAACAGCTGCGTGGGTGAGCGCTGTTCCGGTTCGACACCGCCGACCGGCACCCTGCGCTCTTCGGCAGCGGTCAGCAGCTGGCCGTTGCGGCGATCGAGGATGTAGAGATCACCCTGCTTGGTCGGCAGCAGGATCGCCGGCACCTTGCCTGCCGCCGTCGGGTAGTCGATCAGGCTGGCCTGCGAACCGAGGTCGTAGTCCCACACATCCTTGCGCACGGCCTGGAAATGCCAGGCCGGCTTGCCAGTGGCCACATCGATCGCCACCAGCGACGTCGCATAGCGGTTCTGGTTTTCCGTACGCGAGCCACTCCAGTAGTCGCCCGCAGAATTGCCCAGCGGCAGATAGACCAGCCCCAGCGCCTCATCACCGGTCGCGGTGGTCCACATGTTCGGCGTGCCGCGCGTGTAGGTCTGCCCATGCGGCGGCAGGCCGCTGCGCTCGGGCTGGTCCATGTCCCACGCCCAGCGCAGCTTGCCGGTGATCGCGTCGTAGGCTTGGATCACGCCCGATGGCGCGTCGCGGTGCTGACCATCCAGCACCTGGTGGCCGGTGACGATCACGCCGCGCACGATGGCCGGGGGCGAGGTGATCGACACGTAGCCGGATGGCACCTCACCCATACCCAGGGTGATGTCGACCTGGCCGTTGTTGCCGAAATTCGCACAGGGACGACCGCTATCTGCATCCACTGCAATGATGCGCCCGTCCAGCGTGCCTTCGATGATGCGCGCCCAGCACGCCGGACGACTGCCCGGTGCAGCGCTGCGGCTCACGCTGGGTGGCGGTTCGGGCAACGCCAGATCAGCCGCGGCATCGGCCAGGGTGGCATCGGCCAGGATCGGCGTTGCCGGTTGCTCGTAGTAGCTCACACCACGGCAGGCGGCGGTGTACGGGATCGAGGCGTCCTTCACCTTCGGATCGAAGCGCCACACTTCCTTGCCACTGGCGGCGTCGAGCGCGATCAGGCGGTTACGGGCAGTGCACAGGTACAGGCGGTCGCCGATCTTCAGCGGCGTGGTTTCCGCACCCCAGCGCTTCTTCGGCATATCGCCGGTGCGGAACTGCCAGGCCAGCTGCAACGTGGCCACGTTGGCCGGGGTGATCTGCTGCAGCGGCGAATAACGGGTGGCAGCATTGCTGCGCCCCCACGCCGGCCAGTCTCCCTCGGCAGGCTGGTCAGCCGGCTGCAGGCCCGTGGTATCCCGCGTGGGTTCCAGTCCGGCGCCGGCCGCGCCTTCCGGGAACGGCTGGTGCCCGTCCACTTCACCATGCGGTGCGAACGCCAACCCGAAGGCAGCGACGAACACCAGCATCAGGACGCCCGCCACGCTGCGCGACAGGCGCTTTGAAACCGGTTCGCGAAGGGTCGGCGCGAGCAGCGCCAGCACGATGCCGAGCGCGGTCACCAGGCCCAGCCGCGGCACCCAGCGCCAGTAGTCGCTGCCCGATTCCCACCAGGTCCACAGCAACGTGCCGACGAACACCAGCGCATACAGCAGCGCGCCGCTGCGGCGATTGCCGAACAACAACAGGCCACTGGCCAGAAGGCCGGCCCCGGCGATGGCGTAGTACCCCGACCCGCCCAGGCTGAGCAGCCACGCGCCGAGCCCGCCGATGACCAGGCCGAGCACGACCAGCAGCAGCGACAGCACGGTAACGAGAGGATGCCGGGAGGCGCGGACGGGAGCAGGAGCGGACTGCGGCGTGGCGGACATCGTCGATCTCCGGAGGCAGCATGCGCCGTTATCCCACCGCCTGCGTGAAGCGCGCGCGTATGCGTGGCATCCGGATACGACGACGCCGGCACAGGGCCGGCGTCGTCGGGTACCCCAGGCTCGCGGCAGGATCACTCCTGTGCGGCGTCCTCGCTGCTGGCCGCAGCCGGGGCGCTGTCGGTCGTGGCCGGGGCGGCGACTGCCACCTCGTCCTCGTCCTCGTCGATCGAGGCATCCATGCGCTCCACCGCCTGCAGCTTCTCGTCCTTGGACAGGCGGATCAGGGTCACGCCCTGGGTGTTGCGGTCGACGCGGCTGATTTCCGAGCCACGCGTACGCACCAGCGTACCGCCGTCGGAGATCAGCAGGACTTCGTCGCGGGAGCCCATCAGCACTGCGGCGACCAGCTTGCCGTTGCGCTCGGTGGTCTGGATGCCGATCACGCCCTGCGTGCCACGGCCCTTGCGCGGATAGTCCGGCAGCGGGGTGCGCTTGCCATAGCCGTTCTCGGTGGCGGTCAGGATGTACTGCACGCTGCTGTCATCGGCACCGTCAATCACCGCATCGCCCGTGGCGGCGGCCTCCTCGACACCGTTGTCGTCCTCGTTCTCGTCCTCGATGCCACCGGCACTTTCGGCCACGATCAGGCTGACCACTTCCTCGCCGGCCGGCATCCTGATGCCACGCACGCCGGTGGCGGTACGGCCCATCGAGCGGACTTTGTCCTCGCCGAAGCGCACGGTCTTGCCGTTGGAGGCGAACAGCAGGATGTCGCGCTGGCCATCGGTCAGGCCGACGCCGACCAGGGCATCGCCCTCATCGAGGTTGATCGCGATCTTGCCGCGGGCAAGGCGGAAGGCGAACTCGCCCAGCGGGGTCTTCTTGACCGTACCGTTCTTCGTGGCGAAGAACACGAACTGGCCATCGGCGTACTCGCGCACCGGCAGCACGGCCTGCACGCGTTCGCCGGGTTCCAGCGGAATCCAGTTGATGATCGGACGGCCGCGGGCGTTGGAGCCCGCTTCCGGCAGCTGGTAGACCGGCAACCAGAACACCTTGCCCGAACTGGTGAACGTCAGCAGCGTATCGTGCGTGTTGACCAGCCAAAGCTGTTCGATGAAATCCTCTTCCTTGGTCGCCGCCGCACTGCGACCACGGCCGCCGCGGCGCTGCGCGCGGTACACGCTGACCGGCTGGCGCTTCACGTAGCCGGCGTGGGACACGGTGACCACCACGTCTTCCGGTGCGATCAGGTCGAGGATGTCCAGGTCTTCTTCGCTGTGGCGGATTTCGGTGCGACGTTCGTCACCGAACTCGGCCTTGACGTTGACCAGCTCCTCGCGGATCACCTGCAGCAGGCGGTCGGGATCTTCCAGGATGTGGATCAGCCCGGCGATCACTTCCAGCAGCTGCTTGTACTCGTCAGTCAGGCGGTCCTGCTCCAGCCCGGTCAGGCGGTGCAGGCGCATTTCCAGGATCTGGGTGGCCTGGATCTCGGTCAGCTGGTAGCCGCCCTCGACCAGGCCCACGCCCTTGGGCAGGTCTTCCGGGCGCGAGGCTTCGGCACCGGCGGCACCCAGCATCGCACCGACCAGGCCCGGCTCCCACACGCGCGCCAGCATGCGCTCGCGTGCTTCGTTCGGGTTCGGCGAGGTCTTGATCAGTTCGATCATCTCGTCGATGTTGGCCAGCGCGACGGTCAGGCCTTCCAGCACATGGGCACGGGCGCGCGCCTTGCGCAGCTCGAACACGGTGCGGCGGGTGACCACTTCGCGACGGTGGCGGACGAACGCCTCCAGCATCTGCTTCAGATTCATCAACTGCGGGCGGCCGTCGACCAGCGCCACCATGTTGATGCCGAACACCGATTCCATCTGCGTCTGCTGGTACAGGTTGTTCAGCACAACCTCGGCAGATTCGCCGCGCTTGATCTCGATGTAGATGCGCATGCCGTCCTTGTCGGACTCATCGCGCAGCTCGCTGATGCCTTCGATCTTCTTTTCCTTGACCAGCTCGGCGATCTTCTCGATCAGACGCGCCTTGTTCACCTGGTAAGGAATTTCAGTGACGATGATCGACTCGCGGCCATTGTCGGCCACTTCGATATCGGCCTTGGCACGGATGCGCACGCGGCCACGGCCGGTGCGGTAGCCGGCGACGATGCCGGCGGTGCCGTTGATGATGCCGGCGGTCGGGAAATCCGGGCCCGGGATGTACTCCATCAGGCCGTCGACGTCGATCTCCGGGTTGTCGATCAGCGCAATGCAGGCGTTGATCGATTCGCTCAGGTTGTGCGGCGGGATGTTGGTCGCCATGCCCACCGCGATACCGGCCGAGCCGTTGACCAGCAGGTTCGGGAACCGGGTCGGCATGACCGTCGGCTCCAGTTCCTTTTCGTCGTAGTTGGGCTGGAAATCGACGGTTTCCTTGTCGATATCGGCCATCAGCTCATGCGCCAGGCGCGACATGCGCGCCTCGGTGTATCGCATCGCCGCGGCGGAGTCGCCGTCGATTGAACCAAAGTTACCCTGGCCGTCGACCAGCATGTAGCGCAGCGAGAACGGCTGTGCCAGGCGCACCAGCGTGTCGTACACCGACTGATCGCCATGCGGGTGGTACTTACCGATGACGTCACCGACGATACGCGCCGACTTGAAGTAGGGCTTGTTGCTGTGCGCGTTGAGTTCGTTCATCGCGTACAGCACGCGGCGATGCACCGGCTTGAGGCCGTCGCGCGCATCCGGCAGCGCGCGGCCCACGATCACGCTCATGGCGTAATCGAGGTAGCTCTTGCGCATCTCGTCTTCCAGGTTGACCTGGATGATTTCCTTGGCGGTTTCTGCCATTCGGGTTCCGTTGTCTGGTAGCGGTCCAGTCCGGCGCAGCCCTCTGCGGGAGGGGGTCGCGCCGGAACCTCGATTCAACCTGTGGATACTACCACAACGGGCTGTTTTCCGCCTGCCTTTACGGGGATTTTACCGGCACAAATCAGGAACTTAGGGCCCCATACCGCCCCTGTAGAGCCGAGCCCATGCTCGGCTGCGGCGGATTCGCTGGCTCAGCCGAGCATGGGCTCGGCTCTACAGACGTCCGCGGTCCTGCCCGCCTCAGCCGCCGAAGGCGGCGCGCATGTTCTCGGCGGTCGGGTTCAGGATCACCCCGCGCTCGGTCACGATGGCGTCGATCAGCTCGCCCGGGGTGACGTCGAACACCGGGTTCCAGGCGGCAATGCCCTCGGCCACGGTGCGGGTACCGCCCACGCCGTAGAGTTCGCCCGGATCACGCTGCTCGATCTCGATCTGACTGCCGTCCACGGTCTCCATGTCCACGGTCGAGGACGGCGCCACCACCATGAACTTCACGCCATGGTGGCGCGCGGCAATGGCCAGTTGATAGGTGCCGATCTTGTTGGCGGTATCACCATTGGCGCAGATGCGGTCTGCGCCCACGATCACCCACTGCACGGCACCGGTCTTCATCAGGTGCGAGGCCGCCGAGTCGGCGATCAGGGTGGCATCGATACCGTCCTGCTGCAGCTCCCACACGGTCAGGCGCGCGCCCTGCAGCCACGGCCGGGTCTCGCCGGCGAACACGCGGGCAATGCGGTGCTGGGCCATGCCGGCGCGAATGACGCCCAGCGCGGTACCGAAGCCGGCGGTGGCCAGCGAGCCGGTATTGCAGTGGGTCAGCACACCGCTGCCGGCCTCGATCAAGCCAGCGCCCAGTGCGCCCATGTGGCGGTTGGCGGCCAGGTCTTCCTCGGCGATGGCCTGCGCTTCGGCCTCCAGCAGTGCCTTCCAGTCGGCGCCGGCGGCGTGCAGGCAACGGCGCATGCGCGCCAGCGCCCAGGCCAGATTGACCGCAGTGGGGCGCGATGCGTTCAGGCGCTGCAGTGCCGGTTCCAGCTGCTGCAGGGCGTGCGCACCGTCGGCGGCCTGCACCTCGCGCGCGGCCAGCACCACGCCCCAGGCGGCGGCGATGCCGATCGCCGGCGCGCCGCGCACGGTCAACGCATGGATGGCGCTGGCAACCTCGTCGCTGTCGTGGCAGACCACATGCTCGACCACGAACGGCAGCTTGCGCTGGTCCAGCAGTTGCAGGGCATCGCCGGTCCACAGGATCGGGCGGATGTGGTCATAACGGGCGTAGTCGATGTCGGGGGCAGTGTTCATGGGCCCATTGTAGGGCCACGCCCGGCAGCGTTGGAGCCCGCCCGGGCTCAATTCACCGAGAATTCGGCGCGGCAGCCGCCGTCCACCCAGATGCCGTTGCGGCTCCAGCCCCAGGTACTGCCTTCCTCGCAGGGCGTGCTGGACAGCTGCTCGGAAACGACCGCGCCAACGGAGATGCTGGCGCCGCAGAAACGCCGCTTCTTCGACTTCGATTCGCAGGTCAGGCGACGCGGCATGTCGACGAAGCGGCCGTCCTCGTCGGCCACCTCGAAATCGCCTTGGCAACCACGGCTGGTCCAGATCTCATTGCGCTTGTAGCCCCAGCCCTGCCCCTCGCGGCATGGCAGCACCGACAGCTGGCGCAGCAGGCGCACGGGGGCGCCATCCAGGCGCACCGGGCAGCTCTGCGGACGGCCATTGGATTCGCAGCGCACCACGCGGCGCACCAGGCGCTTGCCTTCCGTTGCCGCAGGTGCCGCACCCTGCGCACGGCGCGCACGGAATTCGGCGCGGCAGCCAAGGGTGACCCACACGCCGCTGCGGTCGGTACCCCACTCGCTGCCGCGGATGCAGCTGTTGCTGGACAGCTGGCGCACCAGATCGACGCCGTTGGACACATCGATATCGCAGTGCACCCAGCCCATGTCGCGGGACTCGCAGGTCACCACTTCATCGTCGTAGCCCACCTGCTGGGCCGACGCCGGCGACGGCAGCCAGGCACCCCAGAGCGCAATGGAGTACATCGGTGCAGCGACAACCGCAAACCACTTGACCAAAGCCTTCCCCAGCAGGAATGGATGAACTGCATGCCAGTGTCCGGCATTGGCCGTGATAAAAGCATCATCCCGCTTGCCGACGCAAGCGCGCAGAACCCGCGTTTCGTTCAGCCTGGGATGTTCAGCAACGCGTGATGGTCACGCGTGGGCGAAGTCGTAGGCCAACACATCTGCAATGCGGGGTGTGCGGTTCATCGCCATCAGCAGGCGGTCGATCCCCAGCGCAACGCCGGCACAGGCCGGCAACGCCGGCAACGCCGCCAGCAGCGCCTCATCCAGTGGCGGCTGCACCTGCCCACGTTCGTGGCGGCGCTGCTGGTCGCGCTGGAAGCGGGCGCGCTGCTCGTCGGCGTCGTTCAGTTCGTGATAGCCGTTGGCCAGCTCCACTGCACCCAGGTACAGTTCGAAACGCTCGGCCAGCGGCGGCGTGCCGGCGCGGATGCGTGCCAGCGCGGCCTGGCTGGCTGGCCAGTCATGCACCACGGTCATGACCGCGTCATCGAAATGCGGCTGGATACGATGGGTCATCAGCAGGTCGAGCCAGTCATCACGGGTCAATCCGACCGGGTCAATGTGCACCTCGCCCAACGCGGCACGCAGCGTGGACTCATCCGCCTCGAACGGATCCACGCCAAGGTGCTGCTGGAACAGCTCGCGGTAACTCAGCACGCGCAGGGTCGCACGGCGTCCCACCAGGGCCAGCGCCTGTCCGATCAGCTCGGCGGTTTCCTGTACCAGCCGATGGTGGTCCCAACCGACCCGATACCATTCCAGCATGGTGAATTCCGGGTTGTGGCGACCACCGGCCTCGCCATTGCGGAACACCCGGCCCAGTTCGTAACAGTCGCCCACGCCGGCAGCGAGCAGGCGCTTGAGCGGATACTCCGGCGAGGTGCGCAGCCAGCGGCGGCGTCCGCCGGCATCGACATGCCCGGTGAAGTCGGTATGGAAGCTGTCGATGTTCGGCTCGGTGTTGCCCGCGACCGACAGGATCGGCGTCTCCACCTCGAGCACATCGCGCTCTGCAAAGAAGCGGCGCACCAGCGCGTTGAGCGCAGCGCGCTGCTGCAGCGCGCGCAGCAGGGCCTCGCTCACAGGATGCCCTCCGGGCGCGGATGGTCGAGCGGCAGGGTCAGCAGATCGCGCGTATCGTCGATGTAGCCGCTGGCCAGGTACAGGCGTCGGGCCAGTTCGTTGTGGTGGTTCACTTCCAGGCGAAGGCGGCTGACGCCACGACCACGAGCGCGCTGTTCGCAGATGGCCAGCGCCTGCTTGCCGCGGCCACGACCGCGCGCGCGATGGCTCAGGTACAGCTCGTCCAGCAGCATGAAGTGGCCGCCCTGCTCCAGGCTGAAGCCCATCGCGATCACCGCGTAGCCGACCACCTCGCCCGCCTCGTCCAGCCACAACAGCACTTCGCCATTGCGCGGATCGGCCAGCAGCGCGTCCACGCCGCGACGCACGCGCCCGTCATCGAAGTCGATCCTGTCTTCGGCGTAGAACTCGCGCATCAGCGCGATCAACAGCTCCTCGTCGGCACGGGTGGCCAGGCGGAAATCCAGCGGGGCGGTCTGCATCGGTGTTCCTTTGTGTTTCATGCCGGGCGCCATGCACCCGGCGGGGTCATCATTCGTGTTCGGCCAGATAAGCCAGCAGGCGGTCTTCGTCCCATACCGGCACGCCCAGCGATTGCGCCTTGTCCAACTTGGAGCCGGCCTCGGTACCGGCGACCACGAAGCTGGTCTTCTTCGAGACGCTGCCGGAGACCTTTGCACCGAGGGCCTCCAGGCGCTCCTTGGCGGCATCGCGGGTGAGCTGGGCCAGGGTGCCGGTCAGCACCACGGTCTGCCCATCCAGCGGGCCGGCCACGATCTCGGCCAGCGCCGGCGCCTTGGCCAGGATCTGCTGCATCGCCTTCTCGGCCGCCAGCAGCATCGCGCCATGACCATCGGCATCGAGCCACGCAGCCAGGCCACGCGCGGTGTCGTCCGGTAGGCCGGCGTTGACGAACTGGCCATGTTCGGCGTCGAGCACGGCCTGCGCGCCAGGCAGCGCAGCCACCAGCTTCTCGGCGCGCAGGCGGGTGATGCCGGGAATCTCTGATTCGACCAACAGCTGCGCCAGGTCCAGCCCCTCGCGCAGCCTGGCGCTGGGCGCGTGCACATCGCTGATGCGGACCTGGCCGACCTGCAGCAGGTCATCGATGGCCTGCTGGTTGCCCTGCTGTTCGAAGAAGTGGCCGAGCGAGCGTGCCACTTCGCCACCGATGTCCGGCACGCGCTTGAACAACGGCCACGGCAGGTGGCGGATCAGTTCCAGATCACCGAACCACTGCGCCAGCGCCTTGGCCGTGCTCTCGCCCACGTGCTCGATGCCCAGCGCGAACAGCAGCCGTTCCAGCGTGGCGGCACGACTGGCGTCGATGGCCGCGATCAGGTTGTCGGCCCACTTGGTCGCGATCTTCTTCGTGTTCCATTCGAAGCGGGCCGGCTGCGCCAGCGCCTGCGCGCGCCAGCCCGGATCGTTGCCGTCCAGCCTGAGCACTGCATTGAGCACCGCGCCACTGCCTTCGGCCGGCAGGTGCAGCTTCAGTGCGGCGGCCAGCGCCGAGGGATCTTCAGCGTCCAGCACCAGCTTCAGGTGCAGCAGCTGGTCACGAGTGAGCCGGTACAGGTCGGCCACGCTCTTGACGATGCCAGCGTCGACCAGGGTTTCAATGTATTTGTCGCCCAGGCCGTCGATGTCCATCGCGCGGCGAGAGGCGAAATGGGCGATGGCTTCCTTGCGCTGCGCCGGGCAGGACAGCTCGCCCGAGCAGCGCCATGCGGCCGCCCCTTCCTCGCGCACGATCTCCGAGCCGCACACCGGGCAGCGCGTCGGCATCTGCCAGGGCGTGGTGCCCTGCGGGCGGCGATCGAGGATGACGCTGACCACTTCCGGGATCACGTCGCCGGCGCGGCGCACGATCACGCTGTCGCCGACGCGCACGTCGAGGCGTGCGATCTGGTCGGCGTTGTGCAGCGTGGCGTTGGACACGATCACGCCGGCCACGGCCACCGGTGCCAGGCGCGCGACCGGTGTGGCCGCACCGGTGCGGCCGATCTGGATCTCGATCGCCTCCACGGTAGTGCTCTGTTCCTGTGCAGGGAACTTGTGCGCGATGGCCCAGCGTGGCGCGCGCGAGACGAAGCCCATCGCCTGCTGGCCGGCACGGTCATCCAGCTTGTAGACCACGCCATCGATATCGAACGGCAGGCTGTCGCGGCGCTCGCCGATATCGCGGTAGTAGCCGAGCAGGCCGTCGGTGCCTTCCACCACCTTGCACAGCGCGCTGACCGGGAAACCCCAGGCGCCGAGCTGCGCCAGCGTGCCCGAATGGGTATCGGGCAGCTCGCCGCCCTGCACTTCACCGGTACCGTAGGCGAAGAAGCTCAACCTGCGCTGCGCACTGATCTTCGGGTCGAGCTGGCGCAGCGATCCAGCCGCCGCGTTGCGCGGGTTGGCCAGCACCTTGCCGCCGTGCAGGCGCGCACGTTCGTTGTAGGCCTCGAAATCGGCACGCGCCATGTAGACCTCGCCGCGCACCTCCAGCACGTCCGGCCAGTCCTTGCCGTGCAGCCGCTTGGGAACATCGCCGATCTCGCGCAGGTTGGCGGTCACGTCCTCGCCGGTGCTGCCATCGCCGCGGGTCGCGCCGAGCACGAAATGACCATCCTCGTAGCGCAGGCTGATCGCCAGGCCGTCCATCTTCGGCTCGGCCGAGAACTGCAGGCTGCGGCGGCCCAGGCGTTCGTCAATGCGGCGTACGAAATCCGCCACTTCCTCATCGCTGAAGGCGTTGGACAGCGACAACATCGGCACCGCATGGCGGACTTCGGGGAAACGGCCGGAGGGACGCGCGCCGACCTGCTGGGTCGGGCTGTCGGCCCGGGCCAGTTCCGGATGTTCGCGCTCCAGTGCTTCCAGCTCGCGCACCATCCGGTCGTAGTCGATGTCGGGGATCTCCGGGGCATCCAGCTCATGGTAGGCGCGGTTGGCCTGGGCGATCTGCCGGCGGAGATCTTCGGCGCGTTCGGCGGGGCTGGAGCTCATCGGAATCCGGTGGTTCTGGGATGGCCGGGGATTCTACCGCGCCGGACCGTCAGGCCCTGTAATGCCCCCCCTTCGCAGCGCCGAGCCATGCTCGACGGGCGCTCCCTGCCCTGGTGGCCAACCTTCTCCCCGCCCCGGCAGATGCCAACCTTGGTTGGCACGGCTGCAGCCGAGCATGGCTCGGCACTACAAAAAGCGGGCTTGCCGCCCACCGCAACCAGCGCTAGCGTGCGACGGTCTGCCCTTCGGAACCGTGCCCGTGACCCTGCCTGCTTCCCGTCGACGCTTCCTGCAACTGGCCGGTGCTGGCCTCGCCGTCGCTGGCAGCGGGCTGCCGCAGCTTGGCCATACCCAACCCGCGACGGCCGCCGCTCCTGCCCCCGCCGAAGGTGCGGTGCTGCTGAATTTCAACGAATGCCCCTACGGCCCCTCGCCCGCAGCCCAGCAGGCGGCACGCGACAGCATCGCCGGTTGCGGCCGCTACCGCTTCGCCCTGGCCGGACAGGTGCGCGATGCCTTCATCGAACAGGCACGCATTCCGGCTGATCACGTGCGCCTCTATCCCGGCTCAAGCGAGCCGTTGAACCGCGCCGCCATGCTGTGGACCAGCCCGCAGGCGGGACTGGTGGTGGCCGACCCGACCTTCGAGACCCTGGGCGAGGTCGCCGCTGCTCGCGGCGCCCATGTGCAGAAAGTGCCGCTGCGCGACGACGGCGCACATGACCTGCGTGCAATGGTCGCCGCCGCGCACGCGCGCCCGACCGGGCTGCTGTATGTGTGCAACCCGAACAACCCGACCGGTTCGATCAGCCCACCGGATGAGCTCGCCTGGCTGCTGGCCCACAAGCCCGCCTCCACCCGCGTGCTGGTCGACGAGGCCTACCTGCAGTACAGCGAGCAGCCCAGCCTGATCGCGCAGGTGACGCAGCGCGATGACCTGATCGTGCTGCGCACGTTCTCCAAGCTGTACGGCATGGCCGGCCTGCGCCTGGGCGTGGCGGCCGCGCATCCCGACCGCCTGCGCGAACTGGCCAGCCTGGGCGACAACCCGCTGCCCGTGCCAGCACTGGCCGCGGCACTGGCCAGCCTGCAGGATCCCCAGTTGATCACGCAGCGGCGCCTGCAGAATTCCAAGGTGCGGCAGGCCACCATCGCGTGGCTGGGCAAGCGTGGCTTCAGCTGCGTGCCGTCGGAAGCGAACTGCTTCGTGGTGGATGTGCAGCGCGACGGTGCCGCTTTTGCCAAGGCGATGGCAGACAACGGCGTGATCATTGGCCGCAGCTGGCCGATCTGGCCACAGCGCGTGCGCGTGACCGTCGGCACCGAAGACGAGATGGCCGCATTCCGCCGTGCGTTCGCCAAGGTGGCCGGCGTACCGGCCTGACCCTGTTGGTGGGGGCGAACCTTGGTTCGCTCCATCCACGCATGGCGTGGATCTACCGGGGTGGGTGCCGACCGCTGGCCGGCACAACAGGCTTTACCAGCGCGGGGTCTTGGTCAGCGGCGGTGCCTGGTGCTGGCGGTCGTAGGCACGCAGCTCGTCGCGAATGTGCGCGATGCGCTGGCGGCCCAAGGCATTGCGGCTGTCGTCCAGCACCACGCCATCGAGCAGCTCGGCCATGCGCTGCACGGTCGGCAGCATCTTCTCCCAGGCATCAAGCGCGGTCAGCGGCGCCGGCAGGGTCAGGAAGAAGGCGATGGCCGGGGTTTCCATGGCACGGATGTTGGCCATGTCGAAGCTGCCCGGCTTCATGATGCTGGCCATCGAGAAGATCGGGCCGCGCTCGGGGTGGCCTTCCACCAGGCGGTGGAACACGTTCATGTGGCCGAATACCAGGCCGGTCTTCTCGGCCGCCACCACGATGTCTTCGCCGCGCAGCTGCTCGCCGGCACGGGCGGCCACGAACAGCGAGACGATCTTGTCGAAATCCTGGGTAGTGCGCTTGCCGAGGTCGTTGGCCGCGCCCGGGTCAGTGTCGGCCAGGCCAAGTTCGGCCTGCTCGCCTTCCCCGCGCATGCCCGGTTCGACGCGGCCCTCAGCCACCACGACGCCGTCCTCGCCCAGGACCGGTTCGCGGCGCTCGCCACTGGCCGGTTCCGTGTTCTCCACGCGACGGCCCTGGGGCTTCTTCTTCGGACGGCCAAACAGGAAGATCGCGGCGATCAACAGCAGGCCGGCGGCCAGGATGCCGATGCGCAACAGTGCCGTGTCGGACATTCGATAGGTTCTCCGGCTAATTCATTCAGGTAACTAGGATGGCACGTCAGGCCGCGCCCGCCAATCGCGCCGCTTCTTCCAGGTCCACGCTGACCAGGCGGCTGACGCCCGGCTCACGCATGGTCACGCCCGACAGCTGGTGCGCGGCCTCCATCGTCGCCTTGTTATGGCTGACGAACAGGAACTGCACCTTCTCGCTCATTTCCTTGACCATGTTGGCCAGGCGGCCGACGTTGGCTTCGTCCAGCGGGGCGTCCACCTCGTCCAGCAGGCAGAACGGGGCGGGATTCAACTGGAAGATGGCGAACACCAGCGCCACTGCGGTCATCGCCTTCTCGCCGCCGGACAGCAGCGAGATGCTGGACACGCGCTTGCCCGGCGGGCGCGCCATGATGGTCACACCCGTGTCGAGCAGGTCTTCTCCGGTCAGTTCCAGGTAGGCGTGGCCACCACCGAACAGGCGCGGATACAGCGCCTGGACGCCGGCGTTGACGCGGTCGAAGGTGTCCTTGAAGCGCCCGCGGGTCTCTCGATCGATCTTGCGGATGGCATCCTCAAGTGTTTCCAGCGCCGTGGTCAGGTCGGCGTGCTGCGAATCCAGGTAGTCCGAACGCTGCGAAGCCTCGCCGTACTCGTGGATGGCGGCCAGGTTGACCGGCTCCAGCCGGCGCATGCGTGCGTCGATCTGGTGCACGGCCTGCTCCCAGTCGCCCAGGCGGGCGTCCTCGGGTAGTGCATTGAGCACGTCCTGCAGCACGAAGCCGGCCTTTTCCACCGCCGCCTGCAGGGTGTCGGCGCTGAGCACCAAGGCCTGCTGGTCGAGCTTTCGCTGCGAAATGCGCTCGCGCTGGGCCAACGCCTGTTCGTCGCGCTGGTGGCGGGTCTGCTCGTAGTTGCGCAGCTCGGCGTCGATGCCGTCAAGCAGCGTGCGTGCCTCGGTCAGCACGCGATCGGCGCGCACGCGCTCTTCCAGCGCGTTCTGGTGTTCGGCCTGCAGCGATTCGACCGGCGAATCCCCTTCGTCCAGCTGCGAATGCAGCTCGCCCAGCCGCGCGTCCAGCTGCCCGCGCTGGGTGCCCATGCGCTCCAGCGCCTGGCTCAACGAGGCCAGCTGCGCACGCTGCGATTCCAGGGTCAGGGCCAGCGAATGCGCGCGCTCGCGTACCGCGCGGGCGGCATCGCGGGCCAGGTCGCGGGCCTCGGTCAACTGCCGACGTTCGCCCTCCAGCCGCTGCCGGGTCGATTCCAGGTCGCCCATGCTGCTGACCGCACTCTCCAGCCGCGAGCGCGCTTCACGCGCCTGCTCGTTGTTGGCTTCCAGCGTTTCCTGCAACTGCTTCAGCTCGCCCTCGATGCGGTCGATGCGGGTGCGTGCCGCTTCCACCTTGCCCTGCTGGCCCTGCAGCTGGCCGGCCAGCTCGGACACCGCGCGGTGGGCCTGGTAGAGCGCGCGCTGCGCATCCTCGCGCTGCTGCTCGGCCGCCTGCAGCTGCTCACGGAAACCGCTCAGCTGTCCTTCCAGCTCGGCCTCGCGGTCCTGCAGCTGCTCGATCTGCTCACGCAGTTCGTTGATTTCACGCTCGCGCAGCAGCGCGCCCTGCTCGGCGGCACCGGAGCGCGACACGCGCAGCCAGCCCTGGCCCAGCCGCTCGCCGCCCTGGGTGATGATCGAATCGCCTTCCGGCAGGCTGGCCTGCAGGGCCTTCGCCTCGGACAGGTCCTTTGCACCATGCAGGTGCGCCAGCAGCCGACGGATCGCTGCCGGGCCGCGCACGCGTGCCGCCAGCGAGGTCGGCGCCACCTTCAGTTCAGCAGCATCGTCGGCGACCAGCGCAATGTGGCCTTCGCCAAGTTCGCCCAGCGCGCCGACCAGGCTGGCCGGGTCATCGACCAGCACGCCTTCGATCAGCTGGCCGAGCGCACTTTCCACCGCGTTTTCCCAGCCGGCATCCACGTCCAGGCGTTCGCCTACGCGCGCCGCCGAATCCAGCCCGCGCGCCTTCAGCCAAGCCACGGCTGCACCCTGCTCCTGGCCCAGCGCGGCCTGCTGCAGGGTTTCCAACGAGGCCAGGCGACCGCGCAGGCCGTTGGCCTGCTTGCGCAGTTCAGCCAGTTCGTTCTGGCCATTGCGCTGCTGTTCCTGCACCGCCGCCACGCCCTGCTTGCGCAGCTCGACGTCTTCACTCAATTCATCCAGCGCGGCCTTCTGCGTGTCGTGCTGCAGGTGCAGCTGCTCGAAGGCTTCTTCCAGCGCGTCCACGTCCAGGCCTGCCCGTTCGGCGGCCAGGGCCTCGCGACGCCGGTCGGCGTCGAGGATCTGCTTGTCCAGGTAGTCCACGCGCGTGCGCTCGACATCGCCGGCGCGCGAGGCTTCCGAACTCTGCGAGGTGTGCTGTTCCCAGCGTTGCTGCCAGCTGGCCAGCCGCTCTTCAGCCTCGCGCAGGCTTTCCTGCTTGATCTCGTTTTCTTCCTGCAGTTCTTCCAGCTGCGGAGTGGCGGCCTCCACCGCCTCGCGCAGCACCCTCAGTCTGGCCTCGTCGCCGCTGATGTGCTGGCCCAGTTCGGCCAGGGCCTGCTGGGTTTCATCGCGCGCCTTGTGCAGGCGCTGCGACAGCTCGCGCTGGTGCTGGATCTGCTGCTCCAGGCGCGCCAGCGTGCTGCCGACCTGGTAGACCGCAGCCTGCGCGGTGTTCAGCGCGTCGGCGGCCTCTTCGCGCCGCGCGCGCGAGGTCTCGATGCGGGCCTCGGCGTCGCGCTGGTCGGCGATCAGCTGCTGCAGCTTGGTCTCTTCCTGCGACAGGCCTTCGCGCAGCTTCGACAGGCGCCCGTCGAGGCCGCGGAATTCCAGCGCCTTCCACTCGGCATCCTTGACCCGGCGCTCTTCCTGCAGGGCCTGGTACTGCTCGGCCTGCTTGGCCTGGCGCTTGAGGTGCTCCAGCTGCTTGCTGATCTCGTCGCGCAGGTCGCCCAGCCGGTCCAGGTTCTCGCGGGTGTGGCGGATGCGGGTCTCGGTCTCCTTGCGGCGCTCCTTGTACTTGGAGATGCCGGCCGCCTCTTCCAGGTAGACGCGCAGGTCTTCCGGGCGCGCCTCGATGATCTGGCTGATCATGCCCTGCTCGATGATCGAGTAGCTGCGCGGGCCCAGGCCGGTGCCGAGGAACAGGTCGGTGATGTCGCGGCGGCGGCACTTGGTGCCGTTGAGGTAGTAGTTGCTGGTACCGTCGCGGCTGACCGTGCGCTTGACCGAGATTTCGTTGAACGCGGCGTACTCGCCGGAGATCGTGTGGTCGGAGTTGTCGAAGATCAGCTCGACCGTGGCCTGCGAGACCGGCTTGCGGGCGTTGGAACCGGAAAAGATCACGTCGGTCAGCGAGTCGCCGCGCAGGCGGCTGGCCGAACTCTCGCCCATGACCCAGCGCACGGCGTCGATGATGTTCGACTTGCCGCAGCCATTGGGGCCCACCACGCCGGTCATGTTGGTCGGCAGGTGCAGGGTGGTCGGATCGACGAACGACTTGAAGCCGGACAGCTTGATCGTGGAAAGACGCATAGGGGTTCCGGACTGGGGCCGGCAAGCGGCCTGCGTTTACCCTCCAAGTCATTGATCCTGTTGGGATCGATGCCCGTGGAACGGGTGTGACGCCCTGAGTATACCGATGTGGCCGTGTTCTACGAATGGGCGTGGAACATTGTCCAGCCCTGCCCCGCCGGCCGGACGTGGCCCGACGCCACGAAACGGAGCCATAAAACAAAACGGGCACCCTTGCGGGCGCCCGTTCTGCGGTGATGCCAGGCCTTGCGGCGTGGGATCAGGCTTCGGCGACGACGACAACCTTGACGGTGGTCTCGACGTCGGCGTGCAGGTGGATCAGCACGTCGTACTCGCCAATGTTGCGGAAGGCGCCTTCGCCCAGGATGACTTCGCTCTTTTCCAGCGGCAGGCCGGCGGCGGTGAAGGCCTCGGCGATGTCGCGCGGGCCAACCGAGCCGTACAGCTTGCCTTCGGTCGAAGCGTTGGCGGCGATGGTCACGCTCGCGCCTTCCAGCTTGGCCTTGCGGCCTTCAGCGTCGGCGTGGATGGCCTGGGCCTTGGCTTCGTATTCGGCGCGCTTGGCTTCGAACTCGGCCTTGTTGCTCTCGGTGGCCGGCACGGCCTTGCCCTGCGGCACGAGGAAGTTGCGGCCGTAGCCCGGCTTCACATCAACCAGGTCGCCCAGGTTGCCGAGGTTGGTGACTTTCTGCAGGAGGATCAGCTGCATGGTATTGCTCCAGATAAGTTATTCGTTAGCGAGGCGATGCCCCGCAACAAAGGCTGTCCGAATAGCTGGCACAGCGGGGGCGGCGTCGGGCCGCCCCGCCTGCATCAGACGTCGTGGTTGTCGGTGTACGGGATCAGGGCCAGGAAGCGAGCGCGCTTGACGGCGGTCGCCAGCTGGCGCTGGTACTTCGACTTGGTACCGGTGACGCGGCTCGGCACGATCTTGCCGTTCTCGGTCAGGTACTGGCGCAGGGTGTTGAGATCCTTGTAGTCGATCTCCTTCACACCTTCAGCAGTGAACTTGCAGAACTTGCGGCGACGGAAGAACTTGGACATGGGAAGGCTCCTTAGGCGGCGGAAGCGGCGTCGTCGCCGGCTTCGTTGTCAGCGGTGGTGTTGGACTCGCCTTCTTCGTCGTCACGACGACGGCGCTCACCGCGCTCCGGCTTGTCACCCTTCTCGTCCTTGCTCTTCATGATCAGCGACTGCTCGGTGTCAGCCTCGTCACGCTTGATGACCAGGTTGCGCAGCACGGCGTCGTTGAAGCGGAAGCTCTCGGTCAGTTCGTTCAGAACGGCCTGGTCGGCTTCGATGTTCATCAGCACGTAGTGGGCCTTCACCAGGTTCTGGATCGGGTACGCCAGCTGGCGGCGGCCCCAGTCTTCCAGACGGTGGATGGTGCCGTTGCCGTTCTCGACCAGCGACTTGTAGCGCTCGATCATGGCCGGGACCTGCTCGCTCTGGTCCGGGTGGACCATGAACACGATTTCGTAATGACGACTCATGTTTTTTCTACCTTTCGGATGTGGCCTCGCGGCCGGACAGCCCCCCGCCGTTGAGACCGCGGTGGGGCAAGGATTCCCGCCAGGAAGGCAGGAAGCCGCGCATTATGGCGCAGATGAGGCGGCCGGGCAACCGATGGGCCACCTGGCACCCTGAACCGGGGGCGAGCGCCCAACCCCGGTTGGGCCCTACCAGAACGATCAGGTCCCGCCGGGCCGTCAGGCCTTGTCGGCGTCGGTGGTGAAGCTCTCGCCGCAGCCACACTCGGCGGTGGCGTTCGGGTTGCTGAACGTGAAGGTCTCGCTCAGGCCGTGCTTGCCGAAGTCGATCACGGTGCCGTCCACCAGCGCCAGGCTCTTGGCGTCGACATAGATCTTCACGCCGTCCTGCTCGAACACGGTATCGCCCTCGCGCTCATCGCGGGCCAGGTCGGTGATGTGGCCCCAGCCGGAGCAGCCGGTCCTGGTCACGCCGAAACGCAGGCCCAGCGCACCGGGGGTCTGGGCGACAAAGCGCTGCACGCGCTCGAAGGCAATGGGGGTCAGGCTGACGGCCATGGGGCTACTCCAGAGGTACGGGGACATTATAAGGAGCCGTTGCCGCGAAAAATGCCTCGCAAGCAGAACGCTGCAACCGGTAAACTCCCGTGTTCACAGATCGAGTCGATCAGCAGAGGATTCAAGTCATGACGGTGGTCAGCGTTGAACATGCGCTTGCCGGGAAGATCCCGGAAGGCGGCGAAGTCACGGTACGCGGATGGGTGCGCACGGTGCGCGGTTCAGCGAATCTGGCCTTCGTGAATGTGAGCGACGGCTCCTGCTTCGCCCCGATCCAGGTGGTGGCCAACGACAGCCTGGGCAACTTCGACGAGATCAAGCGCCTGACCAGCGGCTGCTCGGTCATCGCCACCGGCACCCTGGTGAAGTCGCAGGGCAAGGGCCAGTCGTTCGAGATCCAGGCCAGCGCCCTGGAAGTGGTCGGCTGGGTCGAAGACCCGCTCACCTACCCGATCCAGCCCAAGCCGATGTCGCCGGAGTTCCTGCGCGAAGTGGCGCACCTGCGCCCGCGCACCAACCTGTTCGGCGCAGTCACCCGCATCCGCAACTGCCTGGCCCAGGCCGTGCACCGCTTCTTCCACGAGAACGGCTTCAACTGGATCAGCACCCCGATCATCACCACCTCCGACGCCGAAGGCGCCGGCCAGATGTTCCGCGTGTCCACCCTGGACATGGTGAACCTGCCGCGTGACGAGAAGGGCGCGATCGATTTCAGCCGCGACTTCTTCGGCAAGGAAACGTTCCTGACCGTGTCCGGCCAGCTGAACGTCGAGGCCTACTGCCTGGCGCTGAGCAAGGTCTACACCTTCGGCCCGACCTTCCGCGCCGAGAACAGCCACACCACCCGCCATCTGGCGGAGTTCTGGATGATCGAGCCGGAAATCGCCTTCGCCGACCTGGCCGAAGACGCACGCCTGGCCGAAGAGTTCCTGAAGTACCTGTTCCGCGCCGTGCTGAACGAGCGCAGCGACGACCTGGCCTTCATCGCCGAGCGCGTGGACAAGAACGCGATCACCAAGCTGGAAGACTTCATCAACGCGCCGTTCGAGCGCATCGACTACACCGATGCGGTCAGCCTGCTGCAGAAGTCCGGCAGGAAGTTCGACTTCCCGGTGGAATGGGGCCTGGACCTGCAGACCGAGCACGAGCGCTGGCTGACCGAGGAGCATGTCGGTCGTCCGGTGGTGGTGACCAACTATCCGGAGCACATCAAGGCCTTCTACATGCGCCTGAACGACGATGGCAAGACCGTTGCCGCGATGGACGTGCTGGCCCCGGGCATCGGCGAGATCATCGGTGGCAGCCAGCGTGAGGAGCGCCTGGACGTGCTGGACGCGCGCATGGCCCAGTTCGGCCTGGATCGTGAGCACTACAGCTGGTACCGCGACTTCCGCCGCTATGGCTCGGTGCCGCACGCCGGCTTCGGCCTGGGCTTCGAACGCCTGGTGGTGTACGTCTGCGGGCTGTCCAACATCCGCGATGCGATCCCCTACCCGCGTGCCCCGGGCAGCGCGGACTTCTAAGCCCCATACGACCACGGAGGTACTGCCCCCATGACCCTGTTCTTCGCCCTGTGTTTCGTCGGCGTTGCAGTGGCCGGGTTCAGTGCCTTCGTGATCTTCTGGCCACTGACCCTGGTGCACGTGCGCGACCGCCATCCGGCGCTTGCCGAGCGCTTCGGCAGCGGTGCCTTCCTCAAGCCCGATGCCCTGGCCTGGCTGCTGCGCCGCGACTATCGCCAGCAGCCGGACCGCTCGCTGTCCGGGCTGGCGACGCCGGCCTGGGTATCGCTGCTGACCCTGCTGGCCGGACTGGGCATGGCTGCCCTGCTCTGGCTGGCCTCGCTCTGGTAACCCCCATGAATGACATTTCTGCCTCGCGCGACAGCTGGTGGCTGGCCAGCCTCGGCAACACCCTGATCTGGGCGCGCCTGCGCGTTCGCCCGGCCGGCACCGCTGAGGTGCTCGACAGCGATGGCAACACGCTGAGCTATGACAGCGAAGACACCGCCCGTTCGCAGCTGTTCGACGCCGAATTCGTCGAGTATGACGGCCTGGACGAGGAAGACGCGCTGGTGCGCGGCTTCAGCCTGCACGATGTGCAGCCGCCGCAGGCCGACAACGACGAGGGCCTGCGCGGCCGCATGATCCAGTCGCTGGGCGCGCGCGCCTGATCCAGGCATGTTCACTCCACGCGCCTTCGCCGAGACCGACCTGCTCTGGCTGGACCGCCTGCTGGCGCGCGATCCGTTCGTCACCGTGCTCACCCCCGGCAGCGATGGCCTGCCGGAGCTGACCCGGATGCCGGTGCTGTACCGGCGCGAGGGCGAGCGCATCGAGCTGCGCGGGCACTGGGCCCGCGCCAACCCGCAGTCGCGCCACAGCGGTGCGGCCAAGGTGCTGGTCGACGGACCACACGGCTACGTCTCGGCCAGCTGGTATCCGGACAAGGAGCCTGCCGCACGGGTGCCGACCTGGAACTACGCCGCCGCCGAGCTGCGTGGCCAGCTGCACACCTTCGACGATGCCGGTGCGCTGGCCGAACTGGTCGGCGCGATCAGCGATCACTTCGAAGCCAGTGTCGGCCAGGCCTGGCAGTTCGATGCCACGCGCGCCGAACATGGCCCGGAACTGCGTGCCATCGTCGGCTTCCGTTTCCAGGTCGAACACGTGCAGCTGAAGCTGAAGCTGAGCCAGAACCATCCCGACGCCAACCAGCGCGCCGTGATCGCCGAACTGGAACAGCTGGGCACTCCTTCCTCCACCGAGTTGGCGCAGTGGATGCGCTGGCACCGCGAACAGGCCGCGCGCAGCGGCTGAACACCCCAGATTCCCGCGACGTCGCAGCCGGATGGCTGCGGTGCGCCCCCACCCGACGCCAGGGACCGAACATGAAAGACATCCACAAGCTGCTGCAGAACAACCGTGACTGGGCCGACCGCATCGAGAAGGAGGACCCCGACTTCTTCCACCAGCTGGCCAAGCAGCAGCACCCGGAGTACCTGTGGATCGGCTGCTCCGATTCGCGCGTGCCGGCCAACCAGATCATCGGCATGGCGCCGGGCGAAGTGTTCGTGCATCGCAACGTCGCCAACGTGGTCGCCCACACCGACCTCAACTGCCTGAGCGTGGTGCAGTACGCGGTGGACCAGCTGAAGGTCAAGCACATCCTGATCGTCGGCCACTACGGCTGCGGCGGCGTGCATGCCTGCCTGCACAACACCCGCGTCGGCCTGGCCGACAACTGGCTGCGCCATGTCGGTGACGTGGTGCAGAAGCACCAGGGCATCCTCGACGCCATCGAAGACGACGAACTCAAGCACGCCCGGCTGTGCGAGCTGAACGTGATCGAGCAGGTCGCCAACCTCTGCCGCTCGACCATCGTGCTGGATGCCTGGGCCCGCGGCCAGAAGCTGATGGTGCACGGCTGGGTCTACAGCCTGAAAGACGGCCGCGTGCGTGAAATGGGCATCGACGTCGGTTCGCTGGAAGAGCTGCAGCCGGCGTATGAAAAGGCGCTGTCCTTCGTGCCGCGCAAGGGACGTCGCGACTGATCCCCTACGGATGACCACCATGCTCGCTTCGCCGATCAACCTGCACGCCTGGATCGAAGAGAACCGCCACCTGCTGAAGCCGCCGGTGGGCAACAAGATGATCGACAACGGCGATTTCATCGTGATGGTGGTCGGCGGGCCGAACTCGCGTACCGACTACCACTACGACGAAGGCCCCGAGTGGTTCTACCAGCTCGAAGGCGAGATGGTGCTGAAGGTGCAGGAGGACGGCGCGGTACGCGACATTCCGATCCGCGCCGGCGAGATCTTCCTGTTGCCGGCGAAGGTGCCGCACTCGCCGCGGCGCCCGCCCGGGGGCATCGGCCTGGTGGTCGAGCGCAAGCGGCTGCCGCATGAGATGGACGGCGTGATCTGGCACTGCGAGCGCTGCAACCACAAGCTGCACGAAGAGTATTTCCCGCTGCAGAACATCGAGACCGACCTGCCCAAGGTGTTTGCGCACTACCACGCCAGCCTGGAACTGCGTACCTGCAGCCAGTGCGGGCACGTGGATCCGCTGCCGGTGCCGGCGGCGGGCTGAGCACCTGCCCCTGTAGAGCCGAGCCCATGCTCGGCTTCGTGGCCCGGCAGCCGAGCATGGGCTCGGCGCTACAGGTTCGGCGGCAGGCACGCCGCCAGGCGCTACACTGGCGGTCCCGTTGCAGCCTGTTGCCCGACCATGTCCGACCTGCTCAGCCGCACCCACGCCATCGCCCTGGACGCCGCCGATCCGCTGCGCCCGCTGCGTGGCGAATTCCTGATTCCGCGCCATGGTGGCGGCGAGCAGACCTACTTCGTCGGCAACTCGCTGGGCCTGCAGCCGCGCGGTGCGCAGGCAGCGGTGCAGGAAGTGATGAAACAATGGGGCGAACTGGCGGTGGAAGGCCACTTCACCGGCCCGACGCAGTGGCTGTCGTACCACCGCCTGGTGAGCGCGCAGCTGGCCCGTGTGGTCGGCGCACTGCCCAGCGAGGTGGTAGCGATGAACACGCTGAGCGTGAACCTGCACCTGATGATGGTCAGCTTCTACCGGCCGACCACGCAGCGCCCGGTGATCCTGATGGAAGCCGGCGCATTCCCGACCGACCGCCACGCGGTGGAAGCTCAGATCCGCTTCCATGGTTTCGACCCGGCCGAGTGCCTGGTGGAAGTGCAGCCGGACGAAGCCAACGGCACGATTTCGCTGGCCGCGATCGAACGCGCCATCGCCGAGCACGGCCCGCGCCTGGCGCTGGTGCTGTGGCCCGGCGTGCAGTACCGCACCGGCCAGGCCTTCGACCTCGATTCGATCACCCGCGCCGCACGCCTGCAGGGCGCACGCATCGGCTTCGACCTGGCGCACTCGGTTGGCAACCTGCCGCTGCGCCTGCATGACGTGGCGCCCGATTTCGCCGTGTGGTGCCACTACAAATACCTCAACAGCGGCCCGGGCGCGGTGGCCGGCGCGTTCGTGCACGAGCGCCACCACCGCGACACCACCCTGCCGCGCTTTGCCGGCTGGTGGGGCCATGAGGAATCGACCCGCTTCCAGATGGCGCCCCAGTTCACCCCCGCCATCGGTGCCGAAGGCTGGCAGCTCAGCAATCCACCGATCCTTGGCCTGGCACCACTGCGTGCCTCGCTGGACCTGTTCGAGCGTGCCGGCATGGAGGCGCTGCGCAGCAAATCGCTGGCGCTGACCGGCCTGCTCGAAGCACTGGTCCGCGCACGCCTGCCGCAGGTGCTGGACATCATTACCCCGGCCGATCCGCAGCGCCGCGGCTGCCAGTTGTCGCTGCGCGTGATCGGTGGCCGCGAGCGTGGCCGTGCACTGTTCGAGCACCTGCGCGGCATCGGCGTGCTCGGCGACTGGCGCGAGCCTGACGTGATCCGCATCTCGCCCACCCCGCTCTACAACCGCTACCTGGACGTGCACCATTTCGTCGAGGAAGTGGAAGCCTGGGCCGGCCTGTAAGCCGCCCCCTCCCCTGCTGCTGGACAGTTCGTTGATCGCACACGCCTCCCGCTCGTTGAGCATTATCGGTGCCGGCCTTGCCGGGTCCCTGCTGGCCATCCTGCTGTCACGGCAAGGCTGGCGCATCACCCTGTACGAACGCCGTGGCGATCCCCGCATTGCCGACTACGAGAGCGGTCGTTCGATCAACCTGGCGTTGGCCGAGCGCGGGCGCAATGCACTGCGCCAGGCCGGCGTGGAAGACGAGGTGATGGCGCGCGCGGTGATGATGCGCGGGCGCATGGTGCATCCACGCGACGGCGAACCGCAGCTGCAGCGCTATGGCCGCGACGACAGCGAGGTGATCTGGTCGATCCATCGCAGCGATCTGAACACCACGCTGCTGGAACTGGCCGAACAGGCCGGTGCCACCGTGCATTTCCATCGCCGCCTGCATACCGTGGATTTCGATGCGGGCTACGCGCGTTTCATCGATGACCGTGACGACAGCCCGCACGACATCCGCTTTGACACCCTGATCGGCGCCGACGGCGCGGGCTCGGCACTGCGCGCGGCGATGAACCGTCGTGCGCCGCTGGGCGAGGACATCGCCTTCCTTGACCATTCGTACAAGGAACTGGAGATCCCGCCGGCTGCCGATGGCGGCTTCCGCATCGAGCGCAATGCGCTGCACATCTGGCCGCGCGGCCACTACATGTGCATCGCGTTGCCCAATCACGAAGGCACTTTCACGGTCACCCTGTTCCTGCCCAACCAGGGCGATCCCAGCTTCGCCACGGTGAATACCGGTGCGCAGGCCGAGGCCCTGTTCGCTCGCGAGTTCGCGGACGCGCTGCCGCTGATCCCGAACCTGCGCGTGGATTGGGAACAGCACCCGCCGGGCCTGCTCGGCACGCTCACCCTGGAGCGCTGGCACCAGCAGGGCCGCGCCGTACTGATCGGCGACGCCGCGCATGCGATGGTGCCGTTCCACGGCCAGGGCATGAACTGCGCGTTCGAGGATTGCGTGGCTCTGGCCCGCCATCTGATGGAAGCGGATGATCTGGAAGGTGCGTTCGCCGCGTTCGAGGCCGAACGCAAACCGAATGCACGTGCCATCCAGCAGATGGCGCTTGAGAACTACCTGGAGATGCGCGACCGCGTGGCCGACCCTGCATTCCTGCTGCAACGCGAGCTGGAGCAGGAACTGCAGCGGCGCTGGCCGACCCGCTTCGTGCCGCATTACACGATGGTCACCTTCCTGCACACGCCCTACGCCGAGGCGCTGCGCCGCACCGAACTGCAGCGCGACCTGCTGGTTGCAGCCACCACCGGTCACGATTCACTGGACAACATCGACTGGGCCGCACTGGAAGCGCAGATCCACGCACAGTTGCCCGTCCTGGAGGGCGCGCACTGATGGCCGACAGCTTCCTGTTCTACGACTTGGAAACCTTCGGCCAGGACCCGCGGCGCACCCGCATCTCGCAGTTCGCCGCGATCCGCACCGATGCCGACCTCAACGAGATCGACACGCCGGTCAGCTTCTTCGTGCGCCCGGCCGATGACCTGCTGCCCTCGCCGATGGCCACCCTGGTCACCGGCATCACCCCGCAGCAGGCCCTGGCCGAGGGCATCAGCGAGGCCGAAGCCTTCGACCGCATCAACGAACTGATGTCGCGATCCGGCACCTGCGCGCTGGGCTACAACACGCTGCGCTTCGACGATGAGTTCGTCCGCTACGGGTTGTTCCGCAACTTCCACGATCCCTACGAGCGCGAGTGGCGCAACGGCAACTCGCGCTGGGACCTGCTGGACATGCTGCGGCTGATGCGCGCGATGCGCCCGGACGGCATCCGGTGGCCGCTGCGCGAGGACGGCGCCACCTCGTTCAAGCTCGAGCACCTGGCCGAGGCCAACAACGTGCGCGAAGGCGATGCGCACGAAGCGCTGTCAGACGTGCGCGCCACCATCGGCATGGCACGGCTGTTCAAGCAGTCGCAGCCGCGCCTGTGGGAGTACGCGCTGAAGCTGCGCGACAAGCGCTTCGTCGGCGGCCTGCTGGACGTGGCGGCGATGAAGCCGGTTCTGCACATTTCCATGCGCTACCCTGCCAGCCGCCTGTGCGCCGCACCGGTTCTGCCCTTGGCCGTGCACCCGACCATCAACAACCGGGTGATCGTGTTCGACCTGGACGGCGAGATCGACGACCTGCTCGACCTGCCGGCCGAGGTGATCGCACAGCGCCTGTACATGCGGGCCAGCGAGCTGCCCGAAGGCGTGGCACGCGTGCCGCTGAAGGAAGTACACCTGAACAAGGTGCCGGCACTGATCGCATGGAACCACCTGCGCGCCGATGACCATGCGCGCCTCGGCCTGGACGTGGCCGCGATCGAAGCCAAGGTGGAACGGCTGCACGCGTTCGCTCCAGAGCTGGCCGAGAAGGCACGCCAGGTCTACAACCAGCCCCGCGTCGCGACCGTGGCCGATGTCGATGCCTCGCTGTATGACGGCTTCCTCGGCAATGGCGACAAGCCGCTGCTGGCGCTGGCACGCACCGCCGCGCCGGAGCAGCTGGCCGCGCTGGAAGGCCGCTTCCGCGACCCGCGCCTGCCGGAGCTGCTGTTCCGCTACCGAGCGCGCAATCATCCCGACAGCCTCGCGCCGGCTGAACGCCAGCGCTGGCAGGATTACCGGCGCCAGCGCCTGCTCGGCGACGGCGGCCTGGGCGAACTCAACCTGCCCCAGTACCAGCAACAGCTCGATGCGCTGGCCGCCGAGTCGCCCGACGACACGCGGCGCCAGGCCCTGCTGCAATCGCTGCGCGACTGGGGCCAGCACCTGCAGGAGACCTTGTGAGTACCTATTTCTCGGACGCCAGCTTCAAGTTCCTGCGCAGCCTGGCGCGGCACAACGACAAGACCTGGTTCAACGACCACCGCCAGCAGTATGAAGACCACGTCCGGCAGCCGTTCCTGCGCCTGCTGGGCGACCTGCAGCCGGCATTGGCCGAGGTCAGCGAGCACTTCCGCGCCGATACCCGCGGCGTCGGCGGCTCCCTGTTCCGCATCCACCGTGACGCGCGCTTTTCCAACGACAAGTCGCCGTACAAGACCTGGCAGGGTGCGCGCCTGTTCCATGAGCGCCGCCGAGAGGTGGCCGCGCCGTCCTTCTATGTGCACCTGCAACCCGGCGAGAGCTTCGTCGGCGCCGGCCTGTGGCATCCGGAACCGGAAACCCAGCGCCGCGTGCGCCACTTCATCCTCGACAACCCGGGCAGCTGGAAGGCCGCCGCGCACGCGCCGGCCCTGCGCAAGCGCTTCGATTTCGAGGAGAGCGAGAAGCTGGTGCGGCCCCCGCGTGGCTTCCCGGCCGACTTCGAGTTCATCGACGACCTCAAGCACCGCAACTGGGTGATGTGGCGCTCGCTGGACGACACCACCATGACCGGCCCACGCCTGCTGTCCACGCTGGGCAAGGACCTGGCCGCGCTCGGCCCGTTCGTCGACTACCTGTGCGCTGCGCTGGACCTGGAATTCTGATGTCGCAGAATCTTCCGCTGGCCCGCCAGCGGCGCGTGCTCGGCCGCACCGGCCTGGCCGTTTCACCGATCGGGTTGGGCTGCTCCGGCTTCTGGGGTCATCGCCGCTTCCCCGAGCATGAGGCAGCTGCCGTGGTCGAGCATGCGCTTGCCCACGGGGTGAACCTGCTCGATACCGGTCACAACTATTCCGGCTTCCATGCCGAGCCGCGCCTGGGCCGCATCCTGCGCCCGTTGCTGAAGCAGTACCCGCGCGATTCACTGGTGATCTCAAGCAAGGGTGGCACGCTGACCGGCCAGGCCGGCATCAGCGGCGCCGAGCAACGCAATTTCTCGCCCGCGGCCATCACCGCCAGCTGCGAGGCGTCGCTGCGCAACCTCGGCCTGGACCATCTTGATGTCTACCAGCTGCATGGCGCCAGCGAACACGACATCAGTGACGACCTGCTGGCGGCACTGCAGCGCCTGCGCGAACGTGGGTTGATCCGATTCACCGGCATCAACACCCACTCGGCATCGACCCTGCGCTGGATGATCGCCCATCCAGATGCCTTCGATGTGGTGCTGCTGGACTACAACGCCCTGCAGCAGGACCGCGAACCGCTTATCGATCAGCTGCAGGCAGTGGGCATCGGCGTGCTGGCCGGCACCGTGCTGGCGCAGGGCCACCTGCTGCCCGCACGCCCGCGCCTGCCACGGCTGGCCGATGGCTGGTACCTGGCGCGCGCCTGGCTGAAACCCAGCAGCCGCCAGCTGATGCGCAGTGCCCGCCAGATGCGCCGGGCAGTGGCCACGATCCACAGCCAGCGTCCGGCCCAGACCGCCTTCGCCTACGCATTGGGGCATCCCGGTGTGGCCAGCGGCATCCTCGGCACCACCCGCATCCGGAGCCTGGACGAGGTCTTGGCAACGCGCGTGGAGGCGCTGAGCCCGGCGGAACGGCAACAGCTGGTCGATGCCTTCGGTGATGGCCGTGGTTCGCCCAGTCAGTGAGTCTTCACCCGGCACTGCCGCCGTTGCGGCAGTCTGTCCGGCATGAAGAAGCTCACCGCACTGCTTGTGCTGCTGGTCCTGGCCTTGGCGGCCTGGTGGTTCGGCGGCCCGGACCTGACTGTCAATGGCTTGTCCAAGGCCATCGAACAGCGCGACACCGCGCGCCTGGAGCGTTACGTCGATTTCCCGCGCGTGCGCAGCAGCCTGCGTGCGCAGCTCAATGATTACCTGGTGCGCCAGGCGGGCCCGGACGTGGCGGCCAGCCCGTTCGGCGCCCTGCTGTACGGGCTGGGCGACCAGCTCGGCGGAGCCGCGGTGGAGACCATGGTGACCCCGACCGGGATCGGCGCGATGCTGCAGGGCCACGTGCTGTGGAAGCGTGGCCGCAATGAACTGCAGGGTGGCGACGCCTTCGGCGCGACTGAACCGGCGCGGCCGTTGAAGCACGCCGAGCACCATTTCGAGGCGCTGGACCGCTTCGTGATCGATGTGGATCGCGGCCCCGGCCAGCCACCGATGAAGGTGGTGCTGGAGCCGCAGGGCCTGCGCTGGAAAGTGGTGGACCTGCAGCTGGGGATGTCGGGCAGCCCTTGATCGGACCCGTGGCCTGACGGCAGCGCCAACCAAGGTTGGCACCTACCGGTCGAATCCGCCCTATCCCTCGTTGGCGACGCCGTGCGGTACGTGGCCGGCAGCCACATGCTCGCGGGCGCTGTCGATGTTGTGCTGCGAATCATCGAAGAAGATGTCGGCACCGAACGCCTGCAGGAACGGCCCCTTGTGGCGGCCGCCGAGGAACAGCGCCTCGTCCAGGCGCACGCCCCACTCGCGCAGGGTGCGGATTACCCGCTCATGCGCCGGTGCCGAGCGTGCGGTAACCAGCGCAGTGCGGATCGGCGCACTGTCGCCGGCCGGGAACACTTCCTGCAGCGTGTGCAACGCCGACAGGAAGCCACGGAACGGCCCGCCACTGAGCGGCTCGCGGGCCCGCTCGCGCTCGTGGCGGCCAAAGGCTTCCACGCCCTGCTCGCGCGAAATGCGTTCACTCTCGTCACCGAAGATCACGGCGTCACCATCGAAGGCGATGCGCAGCTGCCCGGCAGGGCGGCCGATGTCGATCTGGTCTGCCGCTGCGGCCGCGGTCTCACCCGGTGGCTTGGGCAGGATGGTCGCTGCGGCGATGCCATGGCGCAGCGCGCTGCGCACCGATTCGGGGTTGGCCGACAGGAACAGGTCGGTACCGAACGGCTTCACGTACGGCCAGGTCGGCTCACCGGCGGTAAAGGTCGCACGGATGATGCCCAGGCCGTAATGCTGGATCGAGTTGAAGATGCGCAGGCCGGTATCGGCCGAGTTGCGCGACAGCAGGATCACCTCGACCCGCGGGTTCTCCGGGCTGGCGCCCTGGTTCAGTGCCAGCAGCTTGCGCACCACGGGAAAGGCCACGCCGGGGCCGAGGATGTCGTCCTCATGCTGGCGCTGGAACTCGGCATAGGCCGCCACGCCATCGCTCTCGAACAGCGCATGGCTTTCCTCGAGGTCGAACAGCGCGCGCGAGGTGACCGCGACGGTCAGCAAACGGGGGGAGTTGTCGCCCATCGGTGGGGGTCCTTCAAGCGGTCGGCGGGGCCGGCCGCCCATTGTCCTCAAAAAACGAACTGTTCGCTCAGGATCCGGTCTTCCAGGTTGTGCTCCGGGTCGAACAGCAGGGTCACACGACGGTCCCTCGACTCACGGATGGTCACCTCGACCACATCGCGGGTCTCGTGCGAATCCGCAGTGACGCTGACCGGGCGCTTGTAGGGATCGAGCACGCGGAAGCGCACTTCGGTGTCGGCCTTGAGGATCGCCCCGCGCCAGCGTCGCGGCCGATACGGAGCCAGCGGCGTCAGCGCGATGGTATGCGACCCCAGCGGCAACACCGGGCCGTGCGCGGAATAATTGTAGGCGGTACTGCCGGCCGGGGTGGCCACCAGCACGCCGTCACCGATCAGCTCGGCCACCCGCTCCTGACCGTTGAGGTCGATGCCGATATGGGCCGCCTGCCGGGTCTGCCGAAGCAGCGAGACATCGTTGTAGGCCAGCGATCCGGTGCTGGTGCCGGACTCGGTCAGCGCCACCATTTCCAGCGGGCGCAGGTTGGCCGGTTCAGCACGGGCAATGCGGGCCTGCACGTCGTCGTCGCCCCGGTACTGGTTCATCAGGAAGCCGACGGTGCCCAGCTTCATGCCGAACACCGGCTTGCCCAGGTGCCCGTGCCGATGCAGGGTCTGCAGCATGAAGCCGTCGCCGCCCAGCGGACACAGCACGTCGGCCTGCTCCGGCATGTGATCGCCATAACGCGAAACCATCGCCGCGCGGGCCATCTGCGCAGGTTCGGTGGTGCTGGCCAGGAAAGCGATGCGGGGGGTGTCGCTCATCAGGCAATGGTCCGGGAGATCTGGGCAAAGCATACCCGGACGCTCCACGGACGCAACCGCATGGCCGTGCCTGATGCAGCCACGTATCCAGATCATGAAGCCAGTGCAGGCATCTGGACGCTGTCCGATGGAACCGATCGTCCACGCAGCTGAATATCGGAGTGGCTGTTCACTTTCACTCCACGAACGCATGCCAGAGCGCTGCGATGGTGAAAGCGAATGGTGGCCTTCCATATGAGAGAGAGTTCATGAAGATCAGACATATTGCGGTTGCCCTTGCGGCCTTGCTGCCCGCCGGCACTGCCCTCGCGCAGTCAGGCTACGCCCATCTGACCCCCAAGAAGATCGGGTACAACGAGAACTTGCCTGACAGGTATGCGGTCCTGGATTTTTCGGTCACCGCTTCTGACTGGATGGACCGGGTCCGCCTGCCGTCCATCCAGCGCCATCACGACAGCATGCAGATCAACATCGTGAGTGTAGGCGCGCGGGGCGACTACCTTGAAATCAAGGGAAAGTTCGCTCACCTGCCTGACGCCGTGGACAGCATGATCGCATCCCCGTTCACCGCGCTGGCTTATCGCTCCAATCTGGCCACGTCCGAGTGGGAACTGCTTCACACCGCCTATCGTGAGATCGACGGCCCGAATGAGAGGCGTTGGCGCATTCCCTCGAATGGGCGAGTGCCCGCAACGGCGCTGAATCTGCGCGATGGACAGCATGTGGGCGAGCTCGGCCTGCCGGATGGGGCGCACCCCTACGACACGGTCACCGTCCGGCACACTGCGTCATGGCCCAGTGCGGTCGTCGCGGCGGACACGTTGTTCCCACGCTCGAACCTGCGGATCGAGTCCGGAGATGTACATCACTACGTATTCGATCCCTTTTTCCGCCGGTGGAAGCTGAACCACGCAACCTATCGTCCGGTGCTCCCGAACGAAGCATCGCAGAAGACGACTACGGCACGCACCCGGGTCACGGCCACCAACGAGAACTTCCGTGGCTACTACCTGGATTTCCCGCACAGCCCGTCGGACCGTGATCGCCGCGTGTTCAAGGTCGCTGATTCGAAGGTGATCGATCCGAGCTGGGGACTGAAGATCAAGGATGACAACATCTTTGACCGCGAGGCCCACGTCTGGACCAACCCTGGCGAAGAGTTCGAGTTCATGTACGTCGACGACGGCGGCCCCGGTTCCAGCCATTGGCACGCACTTCGCTATCCGGTGCAGCGCGTCGACATTGACAAGTCTCGTGGCGGCAAGGTCGACAACGCCGCCGCACTGCTCACCTGGGTCACCACGGGCGGCGGCACGGTCACACTGCCCAATGCGTTCCAGCGCCTGACGCGACTGGTTGTGGAGAATGTCACCGGCACCCAACCGCACCCGACCCCGAGGACGACCACCGTCATCGGGCCCGGGTTGTCGGACAAGGTGCTGCCGGGTGAGCAGGTCTCCTATCGCCTCAGGGACCACAAGTGGATTCGTGAAACGACCACTGTTGACGTGGTGTTTGCCGTTTCCGGCCAGCTCGGCGAGATCGGTTCGAAGGCCATGGCCTTGGAGTTGATGCGCGAAAGCCTGGTGAAGACCAACCAGGCATTGGACAACTCGGGCGCGACGTTCCGCTTCCGTGAAGCGGCGGTGCGTGATATCACCGTGCCGTACTACCTGCCGACCTATGCCATTCCCGAGTGGATTGCCAATCATGCACCGCAGGTGATCAGCGACAGCGGCGCGGATGGCGTGTACTTCGGTGGTGTGGCCACCGGCTGCAATGGTGTCCACCACTCCAAGCCGCGCAAGCAGTTTGCGGTGGCAATGAACCTGCTCTGCTCCACCGACATGCTTCGTGAGGAAATGGGCAAGGCACTGGGCATGAAGGTCAATGGCACGCAGGGCGTGCCGGTCATCGGCTCCGGCAACAAGCTGCCGCTGTATGCCACGCCAGTGCGCTTCGTGGACGATGGCAACCGCGCCATCAATCCTGGGCAGCGTGACGAAGTGCAGCATATGAACGCTGCTGCAGCCGAAGTCGCGCGCTACGGCTACCCGCGTTGATGACCTGATCGCTGGCCGCCATCGGTGGCCAGCGATCCCTGATACAGAACGGCCCCGCTTTCGCGGGGCCGTTCCGTTTCACGCATGCCAGGCATGGCCCGGCACTACATCACTTACGCGCCGTGTGCCGCCAGCTGGCCCAGGCGCTGGACTGCGACCGAGACGGTCGGGTAGTCCAGGGTCTTCTGCTCGGCCAGTTCGGCCAGCATCGCCAGGGTGAAGCGCAGGCTGTTGTCGTCGCGGCCCATCCAGGCAGCGACCTTGGCCTCGGCACTGTTGCCCTTGGTGCCCAGCACCTGCCCGGCCAGGTTGCGGTGGTTGGCTGCCAGCTCGTCACGCAGCACGCCACGCGCCACCGCGTGCCAACGACCGTTGACCTCCAACGCGTCGACCTGCTCGAACAGCCACGGCAGCTGCAGGGCATCGCCCAGGCGGAAGTGGACCTTGGACACGTCCACCGGCTTCAGCTTGCGGGTGCGGGCCAGTTCGATGATGTCGAACGCCGGCTCCAGGAAGTGCAGTTCGGCCAGCTGCTGTGCCAGTGCAGACGGCAGGCCCTTTTCCTTCCACTCGGCCACCAGGGCTTCGTAGGTCGGACGCTGCGAATCCGGCAGCACGCCCGAAGCGACGCGGATGTCGTTGAACGGTCCCTGGTAGCGGTTGACCGCTTCGGTGATGCCCGGCATCGCGCCCGGGCGCGACAGCAGCCAACGCACGAACGAGCGCTGCAGCTTCCAGATCACTTCCAGGGCGTCGATCTGCACCGACTCCGGCACCTTGCCGTCGAGGGCATCGATCTGTGCCCACAACGCGCGCGCATCCAGCGTTTCGCGGCTGATGGTGTAGGCCTTGGCGACCTCGGCGATGGAACGGCCGGTGTCTTCCTGCATGCGCATCAGGAAGGTGGCGCCCATGCGGTTGATGGTCTGGTTGGTCACGGCCGTGGCGATGATTTCGCGCTTCAGGCGGTGACGCTCCATCGCGTCGGCGTACTTCTTCTGCAGCGGGGTCGGGAAGTAGCGCTGCAGTTCCTTGGACAGGTACGGATCTTCCGGGATGTCCGAATCCAGCAGCTGGTTGAACGCCACCAGCTTGGAGTAGGACAGCAGCACCGACAGTTCCGGACGGGTCAGGCCCTGCCCGCGTGCCTTGCGCTGGGACAGCTCGGCGTCGGACGGCAGGAACTCGATCTGGCGGTCGAGCAGCCCCTGCTGTTCCAGGGTACGGATGAAGTGCTGCTTGGAACCCAGGCGCTTGACCGCCATCCGCTCCATCAGGCTCAGTGCCTGGTTCTGGCGATAGTTGTCGTTGAGCACCAGCTCGGCGACTTCATTGGTCATCGAGGCCAGCAGCTTGTTGCGCTGCTCGACGGTCAGCTTCTTGGCCCGCACCACATCGTTGAGCAGGATCTTGATGTTGACTTCGTGGTCGGAGGTGTCGACACCGGCCGAGTTGTCGATGAAGTCGGTGTTGAGCAGCACGCCAGCCTGGGCAGCTTCGATGCGGCCCAGCTGGGTCATGCCCAGGTTGCCGCCCTCGCCCACCACCTTGCAGCGCAGCTCGCCACCGTTCACGCGCAGTGCGTTGTTGGCGCGGTCGCCGACATCACTGTGCTGCTCGCTGGCGGCCTTGACGTAGGTACCGATGCCGCCGTTCCACAGCAGGTCGACCGGTGCCTTCAGGATCGCGCTCATCAGATCGTTCGGCGACAGCGCCTTGACGTTCTCGTCCAGGCCCAGCGCCTCACGCACCTGCGGGGTGATCTCGATCGACTTCAGGCTGCGCGGGTACACGCCGCCGCCCTTGCTGATCAGCTTGGTGTCGTAGTCCGCCCAGCTCGAACGCGGCAGGGTGAACAGGCGCTCACGCTCGATGAACGACGTGGCCGCATCCGGATTCGGGTCCAGGAAGATGTGGCGGTGGTCGAACGCAGCGACCAGGCGGATATGGCGCGACAGCAGCATGCCGTTGCCGAACACGTCGCCGGACATGTCGCCGACGCCGACCGCAGTGAAGTCCTGGCTCTGGCTGTCACGGCCCAGCGCACGGAAGTGGCGTTTGACCGATTCCCACGCGCCGCGCGCGGTGATGCCCATGCCCTTGTGGTCGTAGCCGACCGAACCACCGGAGGCGAACGCATCGCCCATCCAGAAGCCGTGCGCGATGGCCAGGCCGTTGGCGATGTCGGAGAAGGTCGCGGTGCCCTTGTCGGCGGCCACCACCAGGTACGGATCGTCCATGTCGTGGCGCACGACATCCACCGGCGGCACGATCTTGTTGTTGACGATGTTGTCGGTGATGTCCAGCAGGCCCTGGATGAACAGCTTGTAGCAGGCCACGCCATTGGCAAAGATCGCATCGCGATCGCCGTTCACCGGCGGGGTCTTGGCGAAGAAGCCACCCTTCGCGCCGACCGGCACGATGACGGTGTTCTTGACCATCTGCGCCTTGACCAGGCCCAGTACTTCGGTACGGAAGTCTTCGCGACGATCCGACCAGCGCAGGCCGCCACGCGCAACCGCGCCGAAGCGCAGGTGGGTACCTTCCACGCGCGGACCGTACACGAAGATCTCGCGGTACGGGCGCGGCTTCGGCAGGTCCGGCACCAGCGCCGAATCGAACTTGAAGCTGATGACATGGCCGTGCTGGCCGTTGGCATCGGTCTGGTAGTAGCTGGTACGCAGGGTCGCGTCGATCACGCCCATGAACGAGCGCAGGATGCGGTCCTCGTCCAGGCTGGACACGCGATCCATCAGCTTCAGCAGCGCATCGCGCGCGGCCTGCATCTGCGCGTCGCGGTCACCCTTGCGGGCATCGACCACGCTCTTGAGCACCTTCAGGGTGGCGTCGTCGCCAGCGGCCAGCACATCGAAGTGGGCCTTCAGCTGGGCCTGGCCGGCCGCGATGTCGTCCTTGCTCTCATGGCCGGTGGCCGGATCGAAGCGGGCCTCGAACAGTTCGACCAGCAGGCGGGCCAGCAGCGGGTAACGCGCGAAGGTGCCTTCCACGTAGGCCTGCGAGAACGGCACGCCGGTCTGCAGCAGGTACTTGCAGTAGCCACGCAGCATGGCGACCTGGCGCCAGTGCAGGCCAGCTGCCAGCACCAGGCGGTTGAAGCCGTCGTTCTCGGCGTCGCCGTGCCAGACGCGGGCGAAGGTCTCGCCGAAGGCTTCATCGACACTGGCGGCATCGATCGCGCCAGCGGTCGACTCGACCTCGAAGTCCTGCACGTACACCGGCGCGTTGTCGACCGACAGGCGGTACGGACGCTCGGCGATCACGCGCAGGCCCATGTTTTCCATCATCGGCAGCGCGTCCGACAGCGGAATGTCGTCCAGCTGGCGATACAGCTTCAGGCGCAGGCCATCGCCGCTTTCGCGCGGCACGGCCTGCAGGCTCAGGCGCAGGTCGTCCGGGCCGGTCAGCGCGTCGAGCTGGCTGACATCGTTGGCGGCAACGGCGGTGCTGTTGTCTTCGATGTAGCCGGCCGGCAGCGCCTTGCCGATGCGGGCGGCGATGCGCAGGCCTTCGGTCTCGCCGTGGCGGCTCACCAGCGCTTCGCGCAGGTCGTCCTGCCAGTTGCGCAGCACCTGCGCCAGCTTCTGCTCCAGTTCGGCGGTGTCGACGTCGAGCATTTCACCCGGCTTCGGGCGCACGATCAGGTGCACCTGCGCCAGCGGCGATTCACCCAGCACCACCGAGCTGTCGACGAACTCGCCGTGCAGCGCGTCCTTGAGCATTGCTTCGATGCGCAGGCGCACGTCGGTGTTGAAGCGCTCGCGCGGCAGGTAGACCAGCGCGGAGATGAAACGGCTGTACTTGTCGCGGCGCAGGAACAGGCGGCTGCGCACGCGTTCCTGCAGGCCCAGCACGCCCATCGCGGTGCGGAACAGTTCGTCCTCGCTGGACTGGAACAGCTCTTCGCGCGGCAGGGTTTCCAGGATATGGCGCAGGGCCTTGCCACTGTGGCTGGCCGGGGCCAGCCCGGACTGCTTCATCACGTGCTCGTGGCGCTGGCGCACCAGCGGGATTTCCCACGGGCGACGGTTGTAGGCGCTGGAGGTGAACAGGCCGAGGAAACGCTGCTCGCCGATGATCTTGCCCTTGGCGTCGAACTCCAGCACGCCGATGTAGTCCATGTAGCCGGCGCGGTGCACGCGCGAACGGGCATTGGTCTTGGTCAGGATCAGCGCATCCTTCAAACCGGACGTGGTGTTCAGGCCCTGCGCGGCCAGCGTCTTGACCGGACGGGCGGCGGACTTGTCCTTACCACGCATCAGGCCCAGGCCGGTGTCGTTCAGCGGCGCCAGCACCTCTTCCTTGCCCTGCTTCTCGACGCGGTACTCGCGGTAGCCGAAGAAGGTGAAGTGGTTGTCGGCGGCCCAGCGCAGGAACTCCTGTGCTTCCTTGCGCGACGCGTCGTCGACCGGCAGCTGGCGGCTGCCCAGGTCGTCGGCCAGTGCCAGCGCCTTGTCCTTCATCGGCTGCCAGTCGCGCACGATCGCACGCACTTCATCCAGCGCCTTGTTGATGGCCTGCTCGATGGCAGCCATTGCATCGGCCGGCTGGCGGTCGATCTCCAGCAGCATCACCGACTCGGCATCACCTTCGCCGACCTTGACCAGCTTGCCGGCCTTGTCGCGGGTGAAACGCAGTACCGGGTGGCCCAGCACGTGGACGCCCACGCCCTGCTCGGCCAGCGACATGGTGACGGTATCGACCAGGAACGGCATGTCGTCGTTGACGATCTGCAGCACCGTATGCGGCGATTCCCAACCGTTGGCCTTCGCGGTCGGATTGAACACGCGGACGTTGGCCTTGCCAGCCTTGCGGGCCCGGGCGAATTCCAGCGTCTCAGCCGCGAGAGCGGCCCACTCTTCAGCGCTGTGGTGCGGGAACTCGTCCGACTCCATGCGCTTGTAGAAGTCAGTGGCGAAGGCCACTGCTTCGGCCTGTGCGGCCGCGGGGTAGCGCTTGCGCAAGGCCGTGTACACCGGCTCCAGGGAGAAACCAGCGGTCGCTGCGACCTCCGACTCTGCTGGTTTCGTCTTGTTTTTCACGGTCTTGGCTGCGGTTTTTTGCGGTTTCATGGCAGAGCGATGCGCTTGCTCAGTTGGGAAAATGAAATTGTAGCCCTACCGCACGAAAAGGCCTTGCTGCAGGACGGAATAAGCAGATCCGGGTTTGCTGCGGTTTAGACGCCTATTCAGTTCGCTCCGGTATGGAGCGGGCGCCTGCTTGAGCACTGCCGACAGGATCGGCAAAGCGTGTTACCGGAAGACACACGCGGCGACACCGATTCGATTCCACAATCCTGAACTGGACGGTATAGTCCACCGCGTGAACCCGGCCTACCTTCCCGTTGCCCTCGACGCACGCGATGAGCGCGTGTTCGATGCCGTGCGCGAACTGCTGGCCCAGCAGGGCATGCAGATGAGCATGGACGCGGTGGCCCAGCATGCCGGCTGTTCCAAGCAGACCCTCTACTCGCGCTACGGCAGCAAGCAGCAACTGCTGCGCCGGGTAATGCAGCGCCACGTCGGCCACGCTACCGGCGCCATGGTTCGTGCACTCCGCACTGACGACCTGCGTGCCAGCCTGCTCCAGTTCGCCACCGACTTCCTGGAGCACTTCAACCAACCGCACGTGGGCCAGGCCTGCCGGCTGATCGCCGCCGACGCGGCCCAGTTTCCCGAAGAGGCGCGTACCCTGTACCGGCATGGCGCCGGCGCACTGACGCTTCATCTTGCTGAATGGATTGAAACCGTTTGCATGCAGGGCCAGCTCCTGCATGACGACCCGCACTTCATGGCCGAACTGCTGCTGAGCATGATCGCCGGTCAGGATTTCGACAAACAGCGCTTCCATACCCCCCACCGTGATGACGCGCTCTTGCGTCGGCGCTGGGCAGAGTTCTCCGTCGACAGCTTCCTGCGCGCCTTCGCGCCTCAGCCGTCGCCGGCCCCGTCTACAAACCAACCCCGGAGTTCCTCCTGATGACCGCCCCACTCCGCACCCTTGCCTTGACGTGCGCCGTTGCTGTCGCGCTGGCTGCCTGCAAGAAGCCGGAACAGCAGACGCCCCCGCCGCCGGAGGTGGGCGTGATCGACGCCAAGCCGCAGACCCTGCCGCTGCAGCGCGAGCTGGTCGGCCGCCTGTCGCCGTTCCGCAGTGCCGACGTCCGCGCACGCGTGCCCGGCGTGCTGCTCAAGCGCGTCTACCAGGAAGGCTCGCAGGTCAAGCAGGGCCAGACCCTGTTCCTGATCGACCCGGCGCCGCTGCGTGCCTCGCTCAACGCCTCCGAGGCCCAGCTGGCCTCGGCCCGCGCGACCTACGCCAACGCCAAGGTCGCCGCCGACCGCGCACGCTCGCTGGCCCCGCAGCAGTTCGTCTCCAAGTCCGACCTGGACAACGCCGAATCGGCCGAGCGCACCGCGCTGGCCGCGGTCAAGCAGGCCGAAGCGGCAGTGACCTCCTCGCGGATCAACCTGGGCTATGCCGAAGTGACCGCGCCGATCAGTGGCGTGGCCAACAAGCAGCAGGTCACCGAGGGTGCGCTGGTGGGCCAGGGCGATGTGACCCTGCTGACCACCGTCGACCAGCTCGACCCGCTGTACGTCAACTTCTCGTTGAGCGTGGACGAACTGACCCAGCTGCGCGCGCAGCAGGCCAAGGGCGCGCTGGCGCTGTCCGGCGACGGCAAGGCCACGGTCAACGTCAAGCTCGCCGACGGCACCACCTATGGTGAGCCGGGCACGCTGGACTTTTCCTCGACCACGGTCGACCCGGCCACCGGCGCCGTGTCGTTGCGCGCGCTGCTGCCGAACCCGCAGCAGATCCTGCTGCCGGGCGCCTTCGTCAGCTTCCAGGCCAACCTGGGCGAGCGCAACAACGCCTTCCTGGTGCCGCAGCAGGCCCTGCTGCGCGATACCACCGGCGGCTACGTGATGGTGGTCGGCGCCGACGGCAAGGTCGTGCGCAAGAACGTGAAGACCGATGGCGCGCAGAACGGCAACTGGCTGGTCAGCGACGGCCTGGCCGCCGGTGACAAGGTGATCGTGGCTGGCGTGCAGAAGGTCAAGGAAGGTGCACCGGCGGTGGCCAAGCCGTGGACCCCGGGCCAGGACGCCAACGGCAAGCCGGCCGCAGGCGGCGCCGCCCCGGCGGGCGCTGCACCGGCTGCAGGCAAGGCACCGGCCGACGCGGCCAAGCCCGAGCAGGCCGATGCGGCCAAGCCGGCCGCCACCGATTCGAACAAGCAGTAACGGGAACCTTCCGTCATGCCTAAATTTTTCATCGAACATCCAGTCTTCGCCTGGGTGGTTGCGATCCTGATCTCGCTCAGCGGCGTGATCGCGATCCTCAACCTGGGCGTGGAGTCCTATCCCAACATCGCCCCGCCGCAGGTCACCGTCTCGGCGACCTACCCGGGCGCCAGCGCCGATACCACGGAAAAGTCCGTCACCCAGGTGATCGAGCAGCAGCTGACCGGCATCGATCACCTGCTGTACTTCAGCTCCTCGTCCGCCTCCAACGGCCGTGCGCAGATCACCCTGACCTTCGAGACCGGTACCGATCCGGACATCGCCCAGGTGCAGGTGCAGAACAAGGTCTCGCTGGCCACGCCACGCCTGCCCTCGGAAGTGACCCAGCAGGGCGTGGTGGTGGCCAAGGCGAACGCCGGCTTCCTGATGGTGGTGGCGCTGCAGTCCGATACCCCGACCATCAACCGTGACGCCCTGAACGACATCGTCGGTTCGCGCGTGCTCGACCAGGTCTCGCGCATCCCCGGTGTCGGCAGCACGCAGCAGTTCGGTTCCGAGTACGCCATGAACATCTGGCTGAACCCGGAAAAGATGCAGGGCTACGGCCTGTCGGCCAGCCAGGTGCTGGCCGCGGTGCGTGCACAGAACGTGCAGTTCGCCGCCGGTGCGCTGGGTTCGGACCCCTCGCCGGAAGGCCAGCACTTCACCGCCACGGTCTCGGCCGAAGGCCGCTTCAGCTCGCCGCAGGAGTTCGAGAACATCATCCTGCGCGCCAATGCTGACGGTTCGCGCGTGCTGCTGAAGGACATCGCCCGCGTTGCCTTCGGTGCCAACAACTACGGTTTCGACACCCAGTACAACGGCAAGCCGACCGGCGCCTTCGCCATCCAGCTGCTGCCGGGCGCCAACGCCCTGAACGTGGCCGAAGCGGTGCGCGCCAAGATGGACGAGCTGCAGCCCAGCTTCCCGGCCGGGGTCACCTGGTTCTCGCCGTACGACAGCACCACCTTCGTCAAGATCTCGATCCAGGAAGTGGTCAAGACCCTGTTTGAAGCGGTCTTGCTGGTGTTCCTGGTGATGCTGATCTTCCTGCAGAACTTCCGCGCCACCCTGATCCCGACCCTGGTGATCCCGGTCGCCCTGCTCGGTACCTTCCTGGGCATGTGGATGATCGGCTTCACGATCAACCAGCTGACGCTGTTCGCGATGGTGCTGGCGATCGGCATCGTGGTCGACGACGCGATCGTGGTGATCGAGAACGTCGAACGCATCATGAGCGAGGAAGGCCTGGCGCCGAAGCCGGCCACGCAGAAGGCGATGACCCAGATCACCGGCGCGGTGGTGGCGATCACCGTCGTGCTGGCCGCGGTGTTCATCCCGTCCGCCCTGCAGGGCGGTGCCGCCGGTGAGATCTACAAGCAGTTCGCGCTGACCATCGCCATCTCGATGGCATTCTCGGCGTTCCTGGCGCTGGGCTTCACCCCGGCGCTGTGCGCGACGTTCCTCAAGCCGACGCACAACGACAACCCGAACATCGTCTACCGCACCTTCAACAAGTACTACGACAAGATCAGCCACACCTATGTGGGCCACATCACCTCTGCGGTGCGCCATGCGCCGCGCTGGATGATCCTGTTCGTGGTGCTGACCGCGCTGTGCGGCTTCCTGTTCACCCGCATGCCGGGCAGCTTCCTGCCGGAAGAAGACCAGGGCTATGCGCTGGCGATCGTGCAGCTGCCGCCGGGCTCGACCAAGGGCCAGACCAACGAAGTTTTCGCGCAGATGCGTGGCATCCTGGAAAAGCAGGATGGCTATGAAGGCATGCTGCAGGTGGCCGGCTTCAGCTTCGTCGGTTCCGGCGAGAACGTGGGCATGGGCTTCATCCGCCTGAAGCCGTGGGAGGAACGCAAGTTCACCGCGCCCGAGTTCATCCAGAACATGAACGGCGCGTTCTACGGTATCAAGGAAGCGCAGATCTTCGTGGTCAACCTGCCCACCGTGCAGGGCCTCGGCCAGTTCGGTGGCTTTGACATGTGGCTGCAGGACCGTAGCGGTGCCGGCTACGAACAGTTGACCCAGGCCCGCAACATCCTGCTCGGCCAGGCCGCGCAGAAGCCGGACCACCTGGTTGGCGTGCGCCCCAACGGCCTGGAAAACGCGCCGCAGCTGCAGCTGCACGTGGACCGCGTGCAGGCGCAGTCGATGGGCATGTCGGTGTCGGACGTGTACAGCACCATCCAGCTGATGCTGGCCCCGGTGTACGTCAACGACTTCTTCTACGAAGGCCGCATCAAGCGCGTGACCATGCAGGCCGATGGCCCGTACCGCACTGGCCAGGAATCGCTGAAGAGCTTCTACAGCCCGTCCAGCCTGACCCAGAACGCCGATGGCACCAACGCGATGATCCCGTTGAACACGGTGGTCAAGTCCGAATGGGTGTCGGCGCCGCCGTCACTGAGCCGCTACAACGGCTACTCGGCGATCAACATCGTCGGTTCGCAGGCACCGGGCACCAGCTCGGGTGAGGCGATGCAGACCATGGAAGGCATCGTCAACGACGACCTGCCGGCCGGCTTCGGCTACGACTGGTCGGGCATGTCCTACCAGGAAATCCTGGCCGGCAACGCTGCGACCCTGCTGCTGGTGCTGTCCATCGTGGTGGTGTTCCTGTGCCTGGCCGCGCTGTATGAAAGCTGGTCGATCCCGGTGGCGGTGCTGCTGGTGGTGCCGCTGGGCGTGCTGGGTGCCCTCGGCCTGTCGATGCTGCGCGGCCTGCCCAACGATCTGTTCTTCAAGATCGGCCTGATCACCGTGATCGGCCTGGCGGCGAAGAACGCGATCCTGATCGTGGAGTTCGCGGTGGAGCAGCGCGCAGCAGGCAAGAACCTGCGTGATGCCACCATCGAAGCGGCGCGCCTGCGGTTCCGCCCGATCCTGATGACGTCGTTCGCGTTCATCATGGGCGTGATCCCGATGGCGATCTCCACCGGTGCCGGCGCCAACTCCCGCCACGCCATCGGTACCGGCGTGATCGGCGGCATGCTGTTCGCCACCCTGCTCGGCCTGCTGATGATCCCGGTGTTCTTCGTGGTCGTGCGCCGCATGCTGGGCGACAAACTGGACGAACCGTCCAAGGAGTTCATGGAACGCCAGCGCGATGCGGATGCCGCACATCGTCCGGATCGTTGATCCGGTGCTGCGCTGAGAACGAAAAGGCCCCGGAGCGATCCGGGGCCTTTTTATTGCCACAATTGAATTCATGCCAACCCAGGTTGGCACCTACCGGAACAACGGCATGGCCGATATCCGTCAACCTGGGTTGGCGCTCTTCGGGCACCGCCTCAGCGCATCACCGCGACCACAGCGCACACCGCCACCAGAATCAGCGAGGCCCACTGCATGGGTACGAAGAAGAAATGGTGGGGCGCGGCCTCCCCCTTCTGCCGCGGCGCACGGTTGAGCCACAGGCCCAGCACCACGTTCACCGCTGCGCCGAGGCCTGCGCCCAGCAGAACCTGTGACAGCGGGGTATTGCCCTTGGGGCCGTCATGCGGAAAGAAGTACGCCAGCAGCAGGATCGCTGCAATCGGCGTCACCAGCGTCATGATTCCCCAACCGCGATAGACCACGTCGTCATCCTCGAAGAAACGGACTGCATTGGAGCAGCATGCATCTCCGCAGGCCAACGGCAAAGACGTCATCTGGATGACCATCATCCACGCGTGGCGTGGACCTGCCGCCGCGCCGCCATTGCGGCGGCGCGGCCAGGCGACTCAGCGCAGCCCGGTTTCGTTGCGGGCGATCACCAGGCGCTGGATCTCCGAAGTACCTTCGTAGATCTCGGTGATCTTGGCATCACGGAAGTAGCGCTCCAGCGGCATTTCCTTGGAATACCCCATGCCGCCATGGATCTGCACGGCCTGGTGGGTAATCCACATTGCCGCCTCGGAGGCGGTCAGCTTGGCGATGGCAGCCTCATTGCTGAAGCGCTTGCCCTGGCCCTTCACCCAAGCCGCGCGCAACGTCAGCAGCAGCGCTGCATCCAGCTTGCACTTCATGTCGGCAATCTTGGCCTGGGTCATCTGGAAGGTACCGATGGCCGCACCGAATGCCTTGCGCTCCTTGACGTATTCAATCGTCGCTTCATAGGCGGCTCGGGCGATGCCGACGGCCTGCGAAGCGATGCCGATGCGACCGGCATCGAGCACGCTCATGGCGATCTTGAAGCCCTCGCCTTCCTGGCCCAGCACGTCTTCGGCCTGCGCCACGTAATCGTTGAACTCGATCTCGCAGGTGGCCGAGGCGCGGATGCCCAGCTTGGGCTCGGTCTTGCCACGACCGAAACCGGCCTTGTCGGTATCGATGATGAAGGCGGTGATGCCGCGCGCGCCCTTGTCCGGCTCGCTCATCGCGAACAGCACGATGTACTTGGCCACCGGACCGGAGGTGATCCAGCTCTTCTTGCCATTGATGACGAAGGTGCCGTCGGCCTGCTTCACCGCGCGGCAGCGCATGGCGGTGGCATCGGAACCGGACTGCGGCTCGGTCAGCGCGAACGCGCCGATGGACGTACCTTCGGCGATGGCACGTACGTAGGTCTGCTTCTGATGCTCGGTACCGTGGGTCAGGATGCCGTTGCAGAACAGCGAATTGTTGACCGACATGATGGTCGAATGGGCTGCGTCGGCGGCGGCGACCTCCACCATCGCCAGCACGTACGCAACCGGGTCCATGCCCGCACCGCCGTATTCGGTCGGCACTTCAATGCCCATCAGGCCGTTCTCGCCCAGCAGGCGGATGTTGTCCAGCGGGAACTCGCCGGTGCGGTCATGGTGCTCCGCACTGGGGGCGATCTTTTCCTGCGCGATGCGCCGCGCAACGTCCTGCAGCATCAACTGCTCTTCGGTAAAGCTGAAATCCACAACACCCTCCCGGGTACATGAAGTAATGGGCCGCATACGGCGCGCCCAGGTGCTCCGATTGTACCGGGGCCCGGCAGTTTCCGTACGCCGGCGACTTGACCGCGACAGGCCCCTTCAGCGAATATATCTCTATATCGCGATAGGTAGATGTTTATGGATCTGGAAGACTGGTCGACCCGCCTGAAGGTGTTCGCCGATGCCACTCGCGTGCGCCTGCTGGCGCTGCTGGAGCAGGAGGAACTGACCGTGGCCGAACTGTCGGCGATCACCCGGCTGGCGCAGCCACGCGTGTCCACCCACCTGGCACGCCTGAAGGAAGCCGGCCTGGTCCGCGACCGCCGTGCCGGCGTGTCGGCCTACTACCGCTTCGACGAGGCCCAGCTGGACCCGGCGCAGCGTGCATTGTGGCATGCCTTGAGCAACGGAAGCGATGACCCGCTGCTGCGCCAGGACGCTGAACGCGTGGCCGCCGTGCTGGCCCACCGCGCCTCCGACCAGAACTGGGCCGACAGCGTGGCCGGCGACATGGAACGCCACTACTCGCCGGGCCGTACCTGGGAGGCGCTGGCCCGCACCGCCTTGCCGTTGCTGGAGACCGGCGACGTGCTGGACATCGCCTCCGGTGATGGCGTGCTGGCCGAACTGGTCGCCCCCCACGCCAAGCGCTACATCTGCATCGATACCAGCGCGCGCGTGGTTGCCGCCGCCAGTGAACGCCTGCGGCGGCTGCCCAATGTGGAAGTGCGCGAGGGCGACATGCATGCCCTGCCGTTCAAGGATGCCAGCTTCGACCTGGTCGTGCTGATGCATGCGCTGACCTACGCCAGCAAACCGGCGCAGGCGGTGACCGAAGCTGCACGCGTACTGCGCCCGGGCGGCCGCCTGCTGCTGTGCAGCCTGGCCCGCCACGAGCACAAGGCAGCGGTGGAGGCCTATGGCCACGTCAACCTCGGCTTCAGCGACAAGGAGCTGCGCAGGTTCGTCGACAAGGCCGGCCTGCAGGTGTCCAGCCTGGAGACGGTCACCCGCGAGAAGCGTCCGCCGCACTTCGAAGTGATTTCGCTGATTGCCAACAAGCCCTGAGCCAGAGACCGCCATGCCCGCCCTGCCCTGGTTGCATCCTGATCGTGCCAACGCCCTGCTCGACGCCCTGCGCGAGCGGATCCTGATCATCGATGGTGCGATGGGCACGATGATCCAGCGCCACGGGCTGCAGGAGCAGGACTATCGCGGCGAGCGCTTCGCCGGTGGTTACGACCATGCCCATGGACCCGGCTGCGACCACGCCGCGCCCGAGGGTCACGACCTGAAGGGCAACAACGATCTGCTGCTGCTGACCCGGCCGCAGATCGTCGCCGACATCCACACCGCCTACCTCGAGGCCGGTGCGGACCTGGTCGAAACCAACACCTTCAATGCAACCTCGGTCAGCCAGGCCGACTACCACCTCGAGCACCTGGTGTACGAGTTGAACAAGGCCGGCGCTGCGGTCGCGCGCACGTGCTGTGATGCAGTGGCCGCAACCACTCCGGGCAAGCCGCGCTTCGTGATCGGGGTGATCGGCCCGACCAGCCGCACCGCTTCGATCAGCCCCGACGTCAACGATCCCGGCTTCCGCAATACCAGCTTTGACGAGCTGCGCGACACCTACCGCGAAGCCATCGAGGGCCTGATCGACGGCGGCGCCGATACCCTGATGGTCGAGACCATCTTCGACACGCTCAACGCCAAGGCCGCGCTGTATGCGCTGGAGGAAGCGTTCGATGCGCGCGGCGGGCGGCTGCCGGTGATGATCTCCGGCACCATCACCGACGCTTCCGGTCGCACCCTGTCCGGGCAGACCGCCGAGGCCTTCCACGCATCGCTCGCCCACGCCCGACCGTTGTCGATCGGCTTGAACTGCGCGCTGGGCGCCGATGCGATGCGCCCGCATGTGGAAACCCTCTCGCAGGTCGCCGACTGCTATGTCAGCGCCCACCCCAACGCCGGCCTGCCCAACGCGTTCGGCGAGTACGACGAAACTCCTGAAGAGATGGCCTCCACGCTGCGCGGCTTCGCCGAGGATGGCCTGTTGAACCTGGTCGGCGGCTGCTGTGGCTCCACCCCCGAGCATATCCGTGCGATTGCCAATGCCGTGGCCGGACTGCCGCCGCGCGCACTGCCCGGCACCCGGGAGCAGGCCGCATGAACGTTGCCGCCACCGTCCCGCACTTCCCGCCCTACTGCTGTTGAGCCGACGCCTGCCATGACGCCTGTCCGCCCTACCCGCCTGTCCGGCCTGGAACCTCTGGTCATCACCCCGGACCTGCTGTTCATCAATGTCGGCGAACGCACCAACGTCACCGGCAGCGCGCAGTTCCGCAAGCTGATCAAGGAAGGCCGCTACGAGGAGGCGGTGGACGTGGCCCGCCAGCAGGTGGCCAGCGGCGCGCAGATCCTCGACGTCAACATGGATGAGGGCCTGATCGATTCGGAAGCGGCGATGACGCGCTACCTCAACCTGATCATGTCCGAGCCGGACATCGCGCGCATCCCGGTGATGGTCGACTCCTCCAAGTGGAGCGTGATCGAGGCCGGCCTGAAATGCCTGCAGGGCAAGAGCGTGGTCAACTCGATCTCGCTGAAGGAAGGCGAAGCGCTGTTCCGCGAGCACGCGCGCAAGGTGCTGCGCTATGGCGCCGCGGCAGTGGTGATGGCGTTCGACGAGGCAGGGCAGGCAGACACCTGTGCGCGCAAGGTCGAGATCTGCACGCGCGCCTACCGCATCCTGGTCGACGAGATCGGCTTCCCGCCGCAGGACATCATCTTCGACCCGAACATCTTCGCCGTCGCCACCGGCATCGAAGAGCACGACAACTACGCGGTGGACTTCATCGAAGCCACCCGCATCATCAAGCAGACCCTGCCGCACTGTCATGTCTCCGGCGGCGTCTCCAACGTCTCGTTTTCGTTCCGCGGCAACGAAACCGTGCGCCAGGCCATCCATTCGGTGTTCCTGTACCACGCGATCGCTGCCGGCATGGACATGGGCATCGTCAACGCCGGCGCGATGCCGATCTACGACGAACTGGAGCCGGACCTGCGCGAGCGTGTCGAGGACGTGATCCTCAACCGCCGAAGCGATGCCACCGAGCGTCTGCTGGAGATCGCCGAGCGCTACAAGGGCAGGAAGGGCGCGGCGAAGACCGAAGACCTGGCCTGGCGCGAAAAGCCGGTGGCACAGCGTTTGGCGCATGCCCTGGTACACGGCCTGGATGCCTTCGTCGAGGAAGACACCGAACTGGCCCGGCAGGCCTCCAGCCGCCCGCTGGATGTGATCGAAGGACCGCTTATGGACGGCATGAACATCGTCGGCGACCTGTTCGGCGCCGGCAAGATGTTCCTGCCACAGGTGGTGAAATCCGCGCGCGTGATGAAGAAGGCCGTGGCCTACCTGCTGCCTTACATCGAAGCGGAAAAGGCACGCAGCGGTGACACCGCCAAGAGCAACGGCAAGATCATCATGGCCACGGTGAAGGGCGATGTGCATGACATCGGCAAGAACATCGTCGGCGTCGTACTGGCCTGCAACAACTTCGACGTGGTCGACCTCGGCGTGATGGTGCCGGCGCAGAGGATCCTCGATGCCGCCCGCGAGCACAACGCCGACCTGATCGGCCTGTCCGGGCTGATCACCCCGTCCCTGGAGGAGATGAGCCACGTCGCCCGCGAGATGGAGCGCCAGGGCTTCGACCTGCCGCTGCTGATCGGCGGCGCGACCACTTCGCGTGCGCATACCGCGCTGAAGATCGACCCGCACTACAAGGCGCCGACGGTGTGGGTGAAGGATGCATCGCGCGCGGTGGGCGTGGCGCAGTCGCTGATCTCGCGTGATCTGCGCGAGGCCTTCGTTGCCGCCAACGAAGCCGACTATGCCGAAATCCGTGCACGCCACCGCAACCGCGGCGACGCCAAGCGGCTGGTCACGCTGGAACATGCGCGCGGGCAGAAATTCCAGGGCGGCTGGGACAACTACACTCCACCGGCACCGAATCAGCCCGGCCTGCACGTATTCGACGACTATCCCCTGGCCGAACTGGTCGACTACATCGACTGGACGCCGTTCTTCCAGGCCTGGGAGCTGGCCGGCAAGTTCCCGGCGATCCTCACCGACGAGATCGTCGGTACCCAGGCCAGCGAGCTGTACAAGGATGCCCGTGCGATGCTCGAGCGCATCGTCGGCGAGAAGTGGCTGACGGCCAAGGCCGTGTTCGGCCTGTGGCCGGCCACCAGCATCGGCGACGATGTCCGCGTGCAGCACCCGCAGGGCGAAACCACCCTGCACTTCCTACGCCAGCAGGTGGACAAGCCGGCCGAACGCCCGGATTTCTGCCTGGCCGATTTCATTGCACCGGCCGACAGCGGAAAGCAGGACTGGATCGGCGCGTTCGCGGTCACTGCCGGTATCGGCATCGACACCCACGTCGCGCGCTTCGAGGCCGAGCACGACGATTACAACGCGATCCTGCTGAAAGCACTGGCCGACCGCTTCGCCGAGGCGCTGGCCGAGCGCCTGCACCAGCGCGTGCGTACCGAATTCTGGGGCTACGACCGCGCCGAGACGCTGGACAACGAGGCCCTGATCGACGAGCAGTACCGCGGCATCCGTCCGGCCCCGGGCTACCCGGCCTGCCCCGAGCACAGCGAGAAACGCCGCCTGTTCGACCTGCTGCAGGCTGAGAAGAACGCGGGCATGGAATTGACCGAGAGCTTCGCGATGCTGCCCACGGCCGCTGTCTCGGGCTACTACTTCAGCCATCCGCAGAGCCAGTACTTCGTGGTCGGGCGGCTCAGCCGCGAACAGGTCACCGACTATGCCCGGCGCAAGGGCGTGGACCGTGCCCAGGCCGAACGCTGGCTGGCCTCCAATCTCGACTACGACCCCGAATGAGGCGGTAGCGGGGGGGGGGGGCCCGGGGCGGCCCCCCCGCCCCGCGCCGGGGCCCGCGGGCCCCCGCCGGGATTAAACCAAGGGAAGGACCGCGGCGCCGGTTCTACAAAAATCAATACCTTGTGTGGGGGGTCTCGGGTATGGTTTAGGGGGTTATAAGTCAGGGTTCCGCGGGGCCACGCCCGGGGGCCGGGGTGGGCCGGGGGGATGGGCCCCGCCGCTACCGCCTCA
>NZ_JAVFVN010000312.1:0-692 GCF_030910085.1 Stenotrophomonas maltophilia group sp. RNC7
TCGAGGCATTGAAGCAGAAGTTGCTTAAGTGCAGTTTCATCCGGTGCCTGGGGCAGTTTTGACGCGAGGTAGGCCGCTTCAAGCTGCCGCTCTTTGGCCTGGAACCACTCCTGAAGTTCGTTGAGTGTCCAATCGCCGCGACGAATCGACTTCAGTTGCTCCCGGTTGCGCTCAAGATCGAGGTCTTGTTCGATGAGAATTTGCTCGACTTGGTTGAGCAACCGAACGACGTGGTAGGCGAACTTGAGATCGAACCCATGTTCTGCGATGGATTGCGCCCGGTGCAAATTGGAAGAATTCGACTTTTTGGCGATTTTGGACATCTGCGCATAGGCATAGCCTTTAAACTTCTGCCAGGCCCCTTTGTGAAGAAACGCTTTTCGGTTCTCACGCACGAGCTCACTGACCTGCGTCGAATGTGTGACGCAGCGTCGTGGTGTAAACAATGCATCGATCATGTTCGGATTGTTTTCCATACAGAGTTGGAAAAACTTCACAATTGAGAATACCGTGAAATCGTAGATACGATCTTTCCCGTCGCAATCGGGAACATGATGTTGCTGCCATTGTTCGAAACGCTGGAGTTGCTGTCCAAAGCCCGGGATTTCACCCGCGAGATGAGGAAAAACGTCTTCTTTGGGTGGAATGCAGAAGCCAATGAAATCAATATCTGATCCGCCAGACGAGACCCC
>NZ_JAVFVN010000510.1:0-471 GCF_030910085.1 Stenotrophomonas maltophilia group sp. RNC7
CAGACGAGCACTGCCGCAGTGGTGGCTGATGCTGCGGAGTCGGACGGCAAGATCACCGGCATGGAGATCAATGGCGTCGCCATCGCTGATGTGAGCTTCAAGGCCGGCGCAACAGCCAGCGACATCAACAACGGCATCGTCAACGCGATCAATGACAAGATGGACCAGACCGGCGTCTACGCCAAGCTGGACAAGGACGGCAATCTGGAGCTCACCTCGCTGAAGTCGGGCAAGGATTTCACCTTCACCGCCGGCACTGCCGACGGCGGCGGCACTCCGGACGCTGACCCCGCCAATCCGCCGGCCGATCTGGCCATTGACTTCGCTGGTATCGGCGGCACTGCCACCGCGGTTGTCGCTTCGGAGAAGAAGACCGTCGCCGACCTGGACATCACCACGGTGGAAGGCGCCCAGCGCGCTCTGTCCATCGTTGACGATGCATTGACTTCGGTGAACTCCTCGCGTGCCGAC
>NZ_JAVFVN010000524.1:0-306 GCF_030910085.1 Stenotrophomonas maltophilia group sp. RNC7
TCATGTACCAATGTTCAGTAATTGTTCAGAAGGATATGATAGAATAAATAAATTAAAAAAGTATACCCTGCTGATTTTATTAGCAGGGTATACTTTCGAGGAGGGGGGTTTGAGGGGGATAAGAGATTAATTGGAAGGGACATTAAGCTATTAGCGAAAGGAGGAGATTTTTATGCGATTTAAACCAAAATCCAAGTTTGGAATATCCATGATGATTGCCTTTATCATGTTATTTCAAATCATTTGGCCTGTGGCATATGCGTATGCTGATAGTGGTTTGGGATTTAAGATCCTAAGTGTTGACAT
>NZ_JAVFVN010000548.1:0-376 GCF_030910085.1 Stenotrophomonas maltophilia group sp. RNC7
GTCGGCACCCATGCCGGCGACCTGATCAGCGAAGTGGCGCTGGCCGTGGAAATGGGCGCGGACGTCATCGACATCGCCAAGACCATCCACCCGCACCCGACGCTGGGTGAATCGGTGGGCATGGCGGCCGAAGTGGCCGAAGGCGTGTGCACCGACCTGCCGCCGATGAAGAAGAAGTAAACCCTGGCTGGCCGGATCTTGCATCCGGACGCAGGCACCGCAGCCCGAAGCGCCTCCCGGCCTTCGGGCTGTTTTTCATTGGGACGTTTTTCTGGATAATCCATCCGGCCATGCCCGGCTGATCCCGGCCCCGCCGCTGCCTAGAATCGAATCTCCATCGACACACATGCGGGAGATTTTCCATGGCAGACCATTC
>NZ_JAVFVN010000557.1:0-597 GCF_030910085.1 Stenotrophomonas maltophilia group sp. RNC7
GCCGGTCTGTCAGGCTATCTGGTCCTGCGGTTCAGTAAACGACGCAAAGCGGTCAGTTGAGGGAAATGGCAGTGACGGCTAACCAGAAACCCGATCCGGCCGGCCATCTCAACGCAACAAATGATGCAGCGAAAACTGATCGCCGTAAGCTCAGTCCCTCAATGACAGGCATAGGTAAACTGCTGCAAGAACAGCTCGCAGTTGACGAGCAAACAAACGGTGAGCACTTCGCTGAACTGCTGGCTCGTTTGGCGGTAACGGCTTCGGCACCATGAAGTATACTGGACATTTCGCCCGATGTTCAGGGTCGACAAAAAGTTCTGAAAGAGCGTTGCCATGGACTTGACTGAAATAATTGGCCCGCAGGACATAATGACCAATCTGGCTCCGTCTTCCAGAGATGACCTCTTGCGTGATCTGGCTATTTTCGTTGCACGGGGAACAGGGACAACTCCGGAAGCTATACTGGAATTGTTGCTCGAGCGGGAAGAGCTCGGCTCTACCGGTATTGGAGCAGGCATTGCCGTGCCACACGCTATTATAGATGGTCTGGTTAGACCGAGAGCGACGCTGGCGGTTCTGAACTATCCTGTCAAT
>NZ_JAVFVN010000572.1:0-503 GCF_030910085.1 Stenotrophomonas maltophilia group sp. RNC7
CAGACGGCGATGGAAGCAACGGTCCGGTAATCACCAAATCCGCGGGTTAGCAAAGCGGACATTGTTACTCGCGAACCAGTGAACACCTTCAATTGCCCCCTCACAAACAATCAAGTTCCAGAGCACACCGAGCCCAGTTGGTCAGTGCGCGTCAAGCATGTCGAAATGTAACTTTCCGGATGGGAAGCTATCCGTTCAGCAGAGTTTTAACAATTTCACTAAATTGCAGATACTTGCACTAACTGTCATTTCATGGATCAGGTAGTTGATAGCTGCAATTCGCGAGAGTTGCGGCCCCATTTTCAACCAAAGCTTTTTTGGCACTCGGACTTCTATGGTGCTGCGAGTTCCCGAACCTAGCGAAGCTGAACAGCCACCAAGTTCACCGGAGGATAGGGAAACATTCTGATGTGGCAATACGGGTCTCCCCTTGAATGTCGCCGCGCACCGTGGAACTCGCCGCACTAGAATGGGTCGACCGGTTCAACCACCGCCGCCTTCTC
>NZ_JAVFVN010000667.1:0-43797 GCF_030910085.1 Stenotrophomonas maltophilia group sp. RNC7
GCCCCCCTCCCCACCGGTTTTTTGTTTGCCGCCCCCCCGGTTTCGGGTTTTCCCCCGCAGGGGGGGGGGGGCCCTCGACTCTACAACGGCTACATGTGAAATGTTATATAATTACATTTTATCGTAGCCGTCCCTTCCCATGAAGACTCCCACCCTGGTGGCCGCCCTCGCCGCCGCACCGTTTGCTCCTGAAGCTTTCGCACAGTCCGCCGACGCCGCGCTCACTCTCGGCAAGGTGCAGGTGCACCAGCACGGCGAAGGCCAGCTCAGTGCGCATCAGGTACTGACCTCGGTGGACGTCCTGGGTGCAGACCAGATCGAAAACCGCAACGTCTCGCACAGCTGGGAACTGCTCGGGCAGATGCCCGGCATCCAGCTCACCGAAACCCGGCAGGGCGCCGAATCGGGCAAGGTCAGCTTCCGCGCCTTCAACGGTGAGGGCTACCTCAATGCCATCAAGACGCTGATCGATGGCATCCCCAGCAACGTCAACAGCGGCAACCAGCGCTTCATCGACATGCTGTTCCCGCTGGACATCAGCTACATCGAAGTGGTGCGCGGTACCAACGACCCGCGCTACGGCCTGCACAACATCGGCGGCAACGTGAACTTCGGTACGCGCCAGGGTGGCAGCTACACCGATGCGCGCCTGGCCTACGGCAGCTATAACACCCGCGATGCGCAGCTGGCAGTCGGCCGTGAAGGCAATGGCTTCGCGCAGAACTATTTCGTCGGCACCCAGGCCAGCGACGGCTACCGCGACCACGACACCTCGAAGAAATATTCGCTGGGCGGCAAGTGGTTCTACGGCTCGCTGGACGACGGCCTGCGCGTGGGCCTGACCGCCCGTGCGTACCACCACGAAGCCGACGAACCCGGCTTCATGACCGCCGACGAGCTGCGCACGCACCGCCGTGGCAGCGACCTGCGCAACGGCAACGATGGTGATGACCGCGACATGCGCCAGCTTGCCGCGCACCTGGACATGAAACTGTCCGACGCACTCACCCTTGGCACGCGGCTGTACTACAACCGCTACGAAGACGACCGCCGCGTGACCTTCAGCAACCTGCCCACCGGCAACCTGCCGCGCCAGCGCCGCGTGTGGGACGAGCGGCAGCATGGCCTGCTCAGCACGCTCACCTGGCAGGCCAGCCCCACGCTCACCGTCGAAGGTGGCCTGAACTACGAGCAGCAGGACAACGGCTACCTCCGCGAGCGCTACGCCTACGCCGAACCCACTGATTTCAGCCAGCCGCCAGCGCGGGTGCAGAACAACGATCGCCACAGCTTCGACAACTGGGGCGCCTACGTGCAGGCCGTCTACCAGCCCGTCCAGGCCTGGAAGATCGTGCCGGCCTATCGTATCGATCGCTTCAGTGGCCGCACCCACCTGATGAACGGCGTCAGCGGCCGCCTGCAGGACTACGGCAGCATCGGCCAGCCCAAGCTGAGCGTCATCCACAGCCTGGGCCAGACCACCCATGTCTACGCGAACTGGGGCCGCACCTTCCAGGTGCTGACCGGCTCCACCGCACCGGCCTACCTCACCCCGGGGCAGGCGCCCCTGCAGCCGTCCACCAACACCGGCATGGAGCTGGGCCTGAAATTCCAGCCGTTTGCCGGCAGCCAGGCACGCCTGGCGGTGTGGCAGCAGGACGCGGAAAACGAGGTGTCCAACATGCCGGCCACCGGCACCACGGTCACCCTGGGCAAGACCCGCCGGCGCGGGGTGGATGCGCAGTTGAGCCTGCAGCTGGGCGACGACTGGACGGTATGGGCGTCGCACGCCTACCAGGAAGCGAAGATCACCCGCGACGACCGCGATGCCAGCATTTCCCTGCAGGGCCGGGAAGTGGCCGCCACCCCGCGCCACATCAGCAATCTGGGCGTGGACTACCGCGCCACGGATGCGCTGCGGCTGGGCCTGCAGGCGCGTGCACAGGGCGATTACTACCTGGAAGAGCGCAACGTGGCCGGCAAGTTCGGAGGCTTCGCCGTGCTCGACCTCAGCGCGGCCTACCAACTCACCCCGCGTTTCAGCGTGGACCTGCAGCTGAAGAACGTGACCGGCCGCGAGTACGCCTACGCCTGGTACGACAGCTTTTTCTGGGACAGCGCACGCCCGATGTTCTCGCCGGCCCCGGGCCGCAGCGTGTTCGTCGGCCTCAACATGAAGCTGTAACCGGCCACGCATGTGGTCGTGGTCGAGCTTGCTCGACCTGCGGCAGGGGTCAGAGCCCTTTCCAGGCGGAAAGGGATCCGACCCCGGACCCCGCAGCGCATGCGGTCAGATCCCTTTCCGCGAGGAAAGGGCTCTGACCCCGAACCCCGCGTTTTGCACTACATTGGTGCAATGTCCGACCCCTCTCCCCCGCCGTCCCTCGATGCCCTGGGCACGCCGCTGGCCTGGGCCGGGGCCGATGGCCGCATCATCGGCTGCAATCCGGCCTTCGGGCGCTGGCTGGGCGTCAGCGGGCGCCGCCTGCTGGGCCAGCCATTGGCCGCACTGGAAGTGCAGGGTGAGGCACTGGCCCATTTCCTTGCCCGCGATGAGCGCGACAGCCTGCGCCTGAACCGGCTGGCGCTGGCGGTGCCCGGCGAAGCGCCGCGCTTCGCCGAGGGCTGGATGAGTCGCCGCGACGATGGTGGCTGGCTGCTGGAGGCGCATCCGGTCGATGAATTCCCCGGGCTGGACCCGACCCAGGCCCTGCCCAGCGCGCTCAGCGCGGCGCTGAAGGGCTTGGCCCACGAGCTGCGCAACCCGCTGGCCGGGTTGAAGGGTGCGGCCCAGCTGCTGGCCCGCCGCGCGGCCCAGCGCGAGGCCAGCGAACGCGAGCTGATCGAGCTGATCGGCTCGGAGATCGAGCGCCTCAACGGCCTGCTCGACCAGCTGCTGTCGCCGGCCCCGGCCGCACCGCACGCCGAACTGAACATCCATGCCGCGCTCGAGCGCGTGCTGCGCCTGGCCGAGAACGAGGCCGGCTGGGCGGTACGCCTGCAGCGTGACTACGACCCCAGCATTCCCGAATTCCATGGCGATGCCGACCGCCTCACCCAGGCGGTGTGGAACCTGGTGCGCAACGCGATCCAGGCCGGTGCCGGCGGCATCACCCTGCGCACCCGCGTGGAGCATGGCGTGCGCATCGCTGAGCAGCTGCACACGCTGGCGTTGCGCCTGGAGATCGCCGACGACGGCCGTGGCGTGCCGGAGGAACTGGCCGAACACCTGTTCCTGCCCTTGGTGAGTGGCCGCGCCGAAGGCACCGGGCTGGGCCTGGCGCTGGCCCAGCAGGTGGCGCGCGAGCATCGCGGCACGCTCACCTACCGCTCGCGCCCGGGCCATACCGTGTTCACCCTGCTGTTGCCGATCGGCAACGGCGCCGCCCCGGCCGAGGAGGCCCCGCGCGATGTCTGAGTTCCCCACCACCGCGCAGCGCATCTGGGTGGTCGATGACGATCGTGCCGTGCGCTTCGTGCTGTGCACCGCGCTGCGCGAGGCGGGCTACCAGGTTGTCGATTTCGACAGCGCTGCGGCTGCCCTGCAGGCCCTGGGCGAAGGCGCGCCGCCGGCGCTGCTGTTCACCGATGTGCGCATGCCCGGCGACGATGGCCTGGTGCTGCTGGACAAGCTCAAGGCCGCGTTGCCGCAGCTGCCGGTGGTCGTGATGTCGGCCTATACCGATGTGGCCAGCACGGCCGGTGCGTTCCGCGGCGGCGCGCATGAATTCCTGTCCAAGCCGTTCGACCTGGACGATGCGGTGGCATTGGCGCAGCGGGTACTGCCGGCGGTGGCGCCCGCGCTGGCCGCTCCCAGCCCCGCCACCGAAGCGCCCAGCGACCAGCCGCCGCAACTGGTGGGTGATACGCCGCCGATGCGCGCGCTGTTCCGCGCCATTGGACGCCTGGCGCAGGCACCGCTGGCGGTGCTGATCACCGGCGAGACCGGCACCGGCAAGGAGCTGGTGGCCAATGCGTTGCATCGCGAATCGCCGCGCGCGCAGGGTCCGTTCGTCGCGCTCAATACCGCTGCAATCCCATCCGAGCTGCTGGAAAGCGAGTTGTTCGGCCACGAGGCCGGTGCCTTCACCGGTGCGCAGCGCCGCCATATCGGCCGCTTCGAGCAGGCCAACGGTGGCACGCTGTTCCTTGACGAGATCGGCGACATGCCGCTGCCGTTGCAGACCCGGTTGCTGCGCGTGCTGGCGCAGGGCGAGTTCTTCCGCGTCGGTGGCCGCGAACTGATCCGCGTCGATGTGCGCGTGGTGGCCGCCACCCACCAGGACCTGGAAGGGCTGGTCGCGCAGGGGAAGTTCCGTGCCGACCTTCTGCATCGCCTGGACGTGGTGCGCCTGCAGCTGCCGCCGCTGCGCGAGCGCCGCGAGGACATCGCACAGCTGGCCAGCACCTTCCTGGCCGCCGCCGCACGCAGGCTGGACACGCCACCGAAGCGCCTCACCGCCGCGGCGCTGCAGGCGCTGCGCGAACACGACTGGCCGGGCAACGTGCGCGAACTGGAAAACGTGTGCTGGCGGATGGCCGCGCTGGCCGCCGCTGACACCATCGGCGTGGCCGACGTCGATACCGCGCTCAACCGTACGCGCGGTCGTCGCAGCAGCACCACCATCGCCGATCCGGGGCAGTGGGAAGCGCTGCTGGCCGAATGGGCACGCCGTCAGCTGGCCGAAGGTGTGGAAGGGCTGCACGCGCAGGTGCGCGAGCGGGTCGACCATGCCCTGCTGGAGGCCGCTCTGCAGATCACCCACGGCCGCCGTGCCGAAGCCGCGGCCCGCCTGGGCCTTGGCCGCAATACCCTTACCCGCAAGCTGGGCGCCGGACGCCGCCGCGGGGGCCATTGAACGGTCCCTGCACGCGATCCTCGCGCCCGCTTGCCGAACCGTTGATCGTTCATGGACGATGCAATGCTTAGTGTCACCTGCAAGGAGTCTTCGATGCGTCTGTCCTTTGCCATCCTGCCGTTGTCCGCCGCCGTGCTGCTGTCTGCCTGTGGCAGTGCGCCGAAGAAGGCCGAACCCACGCCGCCACCGCCGACCGTGGTCAGTGCTGCGAAGCAGGGCGAGGCCAATCTCGCGCCGGCCTCGGCCAGCATCGTCAGTGGCCGCATCGCACTGATGGTGGAGCCTGGTGGCATCCACATCACCGGCCTGGTCGGTGGCCTGCAGCCGATGCAGCAGGCGGGCTTCCACATCCATGAGCGCGGCGACTGCAGTGCAGTGGATGCCAGCAGTGCCGGCAATCACTTCAATCCCGGTGGTGCTGCGCATGGCCGCGCCGGTACCGGCAAGCACCACCTGGGCGACATGGACAATCTGCGTGCCGATGCCCAGGGCCGCGCCAACGTCGATATCCACCTCAAGGGGGTTACCCTTGGCGGAGGCGCCGCCACCGATATCGCCGGACGTGCACTGGTCGTGCATGCCAACGCCGACGACTATCGCAGCCAGCCCGCCGGCAATGCCGGCGTCCGCATCGCCTGTGGCGTGATCCGGGTCGTCCGCTGATCACTGCAGGCATCATCGAGGGAGAGATTCCAATGCGTCTGATCCACACTTCGCTGTTTGCGGCCATCGCCGCGCTGGGCCTGGCGGCCTGCAACCAGCAGCCCGCCGCGCCGCAGACTGAAACCCCGCCGGCCGCGCCGGCTGACGGCGCCACCACCGAGCCGGCTGCAGCCCCGGCACCGGCGGCTGCACCGACGGGCGATGCTTCGGCAACGGCCGAACTGGCACCGACCCAGGGCAACGAGACCAAAGGCAGCGTCACCTTCAAGGTGGTTGATGGCAAGGTCCACGTGACCGGCCAGATCACCGGCCTGAAGCCGGGCAGCGAACATGGCTTCCACATCCACGAGAAGGGCGACTGCAGCGCGCCGGACGGCATGAGCGCCGGCGGTCACTTCAACCCGGGCAAGCAGGATCACGGCAACGTCGCCACCGATCCGCACCACGGCGGCGACATGCCCAACATCAAGGCCGACGACAAGGGCGTGGCCACCATCGACGGCCCGGTGTCGAGCAACGTCAACATCGGCAAGGGTGATGATTTCGACATCATCGGCCGCGGCCTGATCGTCCACGCCGATGCGGACGACTACAAGACCCAGCCGACCGGCAACGCCGGCGCGCGCCTGGCCTGTGCGGTGATCCAGAAGGCCCCGTAAGAAACAAAGAACGCCGGCGCAAGCCGGCGTTTTTCTTTGCATCGCTTTCTGTAGAGCCGAGCCCGCGCTCGGCTGCTCTTCCGGCGGCCTGAGCCGAGCATGGGCTCGGCGCTACAGCAATACGCACGGCGGTCGCGCCCCGGCGAAACGCAATTGCACGGTAGCGCCGGGCCATGCCCGGCGGTGCGGATCCGCAGATCAGCGCGCCAGCAGCTCGCGCGCGTCCTGCCCGGCCTCGCAGTGCACGAACAGTACCGGCACGCCATGTGCTTCCAGCACCGCAGCCATCTGTCGCTGGCGCATCAGGAACTGCTCGTAGATGCCCTTCAGGCGGTCGCAATCGTTCTTGCTGTGGCTGTAGTGCGCGCACCAACCGGCCGGGTCGAACAGCGCCATGCGTGCTTCGCCATGCGTATAGCGCAGCAGCGGCTCGGGCGCGGCATTGAGCCACTCGTCCTCGCCCGGCGCCATGATCGCGGTCTCGATCAGCGGCCACAGTGCGGCCAGGCCCTGGTTGTCGTACTGCATCGACATCATCGCGGCCAGGTCGTTCACGGTGAAATAGCGCGCGTGTTCGATGCGGGCACCGAAGCTGTTCTGTGCCATCAACGCGGTGTCGGCATGCGCCATGCCGTTGGCCAGCAGTGTTTCTTCCAGCGCATCGGCGACCGCGTTGGTGGTGGCCACATCGCTGCCGGTCAGCAGGAACGGCACCACGCGCAGGCCACCGCCCACCAGCGTGGCATCGGCCTGGAACGGCAGTGGCACGTCACCCTCGGCATCGGTACCAAAGGCCAGCAGGCGCGGGCCCTGGTTGCGGCCCGGGGCGCGCATCTGCAGTTCTTCCAGGCGGCGATGGATCGGCCAGCCCGGGCGCAGCACCTCGGCCGGGTCGAAATGGGCGGCGGCGAACACCAGGTCCAGCTCGGCCACCTGCGGCACCAGCTTGGACAGGTCGCGGCCGACGCGATCGGCCAGTTCACCGGCCTGTTCGGCGCTGAGTACCGCCTGGCGGGGGATTTCACCGCCGGCCAGTTCCAGGGCCAGCACGCCAAGGGCATTCATCGCGGGGTCGGGTTTGCTCATGGTTCCACGGTTGGCCCATCACAGGGCGGCAGCTACACTTGGCTCCATTATGCCTGCTCCGTCGTGCAGGCCATGTTGCAGACACCCTCATCCATGCCAGGTATCTCCATGCCCAACGCTCGTCCCGTCGCCATCCTCGGTGGCGTCCGCATTCCGTTCTGCCGCCAGAACACCGCGTATTCGGATGTCGGCAACCTCGGCATGTCGGTCCGTACGCTGGGCGCGCTGGTCGAACGGTTCGGCCTGCATGGTCAGCAACTGGGTGAAGTGGCGATGGGCGCGGTGATCAAGCATTCCAGCGACTGGAACCTGGGCCGCGAAGCGACGCTGTCTTCCGGCCTGTCGCCGCTGACCCCGGGCATCACCCTGCAGCGTGCCTGCGGCACCTCGCTGGACAGCATCATCACCGTGGCCAACAAGATCGCACTGGGCCAGATCGAATCGGGCATCGGCGGTGGTTCGGACACCACCTCCGACGTGCCGATCGTCTACGGCAAGAAACTGCGTGCGCGCCTGCTGGCGGCCAACCGCGCCAAGAGCACCGGCGACAAGATCCGTGCGCTCACCTCCGGTTTCAAGTTCTCCGAGCTCAAGCCCGAGTTCCCGGGCGTGGCCGAGCCGCGCACCGGCAAGAGCATGGGCGACCACTGCGAGGACATGGCGAAGGAGTGGAACATCTCGCGCGACTCGCAGGATGAGTGGGCGGTGTCGTCGCACAAGAAGCTGGCCGCGGCCTACGAGCGTGGCTTCTTCAACGACCTGATCGCACCGTTCCGTGGCGTCGAGCGCGACAACATCCTGCGCCCGGATACCTCGCTGGAAAAGCTGGCGACGCTGAAGCCGGCCTTCGACAAGGTTTCCGGGCGTGGCACGCTCACCGCCGCCAACTCCACCCCGCTGACCGACGGTGCCGCTGCGGTACTGCTGGCCAGCGAAGAGTGGGCGCGCGCGCATGGCCATGAGCCGCAGGCCTACCTGCGTGACGCACACGTGGCGGCAGTGGACTTCGTGCATGGCGAAGGCCTGCTGATGGCACCGACCATCGCGGTGCCGGAGATGCTCAAGCGCAACGGCCTGACCCTGCAGGACTTCGACATCTACGAGATCCACGAAGCCTTTGCCGCGCAGGTGTTGTGCACCCTGCGTGCGTGGGAGAGCGAGGATTACTGCCGCAACCGCCTGGGCCTGGACGCGCCGCTGGGCCGCATCGACCCGGACAAGATCAACCTGCTGGGCTCGTCGCTGGCCACCGGCCACCCGTTCGCCGCTACCGGCGCACGCGTGATCGCCACGGCAGCCAAGCAGCTGGCCGAACGCGGCGGTGGCCGCGCACTGGTGTCGATCTGCACCGCCGGCGGCATGGGCGTGGTGGCGATCGTCGAACGCTGAGCATCACGGTAGTGCCGGCCGCTGGCCGGCAGCGCTGGTACGAAAACGCCGCCCAATGGGCGGCGTTTTCGTTGGTTGCTCCGGTGGGTGCCGACCGTTGGTCGGCACACCTCAGCCATGCTTACGGCAACCGCGGGTTGCCGAACTCGTCGCGCTCTTCGTTGGCGTCATACACCGGCGGCTGTGCAACGATGGGCTGCTCCTCCACCGTGGTGCGCAGCGGCGTCTCGGTGCCACGCACCAGTTCCACGCTGTCCTCGCCGCGCTGCAGGCGCAGCGCATTGGCCAGGCACTGCGCGGCCAGCGCGTGTTCGCCACGTTGCGCGAACACTTCACCCAGCGCTTCCCACGCCGGTGCACCGGCGCCCGCGGCGATGGCCTCGTGCAGGAACGCATCGGCGGCATCCCATTGCTGCTGGCCCAGGGCCACGCGGCCCTGTGCCAGGCGCAGCGCGGCCGAGCCGTCATGCACGTTGCGCCAGCGCGCCAGATTGGCCTGGCGGGTGGCCAGGCGCTCGGCCGGCAGGCGGCCATACAGCGCCACCAGTTCGTCGTCCCAGCGATGGTCCAGGGCCTGTTCCAGCGCCAGCAGCGCCGGCTCGTCCCAGTTCAGGGCCACCGCGCGGCTGGCATACGCGCCGACCACGTCCGGGGTGGGGCGCAGCGCCTTCGGCGTGGCTTCCCACTGCGCGGCCAGCGCGTTGACGTCGGCCGCTTCCAGCAGCGCCTGTGCGGCCAGGCGTGCTTCCAGTTCGCTGTTCGCGTCGGCCGGCAGCACCTTGCTCTGGCGCAGTGCACCCAGCTGGCCATACGCCTCGTGGGCGCGGCCGGCCTGTGCCAGTGCTTCGGTGCGCAGCCACAGGCCGCGCGGCGGCAGCGGCTGGATCGCCGCTACGTCCAGCGCATTGATCGCATCGACCGGCAGATCGCGCGCCAGCAGCTGTTCGGCGCGCAGCAGCGCCTGCAGGGTGGCGTCGCTTTCACCCAGGCGCTGCAGCAGCGCCTCTCCGGCGGGGCCGTCGGCCCGTGCCTGCGCGCTGCGCACGGCGGTGGCCAGTGCCACCGCGCTCACTTCCGGGTCTTTGGCGGCGCCGTCCAGCAGCTTCTCCGCACGCTGCCACTGGCCATGCTCGTAGGCCTGCAGGCCGTCGATCAGGCGCACCCGGCCCTGCTTGCGGCGGTAGCGGCCCCAGGCACGGAACGGTGCAGCGATCAGGCTCCACAGCAGCCACAGCACCAGCACCGTGATCACCGCCAGCAGCGCTACCTTCGGCAGGTTGCTGTGATAGTCGTAGCCGCCGTAGCGCAGGGTCACTTCGCCGAAGCGGTTCAGGTCATCGGCGCCGAGCCATTGCGCGGCGACCACGCCGATGGCCACGGCCAGCAACAGCACGACCAGGGATTGCAGGGGTTTCATGCGGGCTTACCTCCGGTCGGTCTGGGTGCGCAGTTGTTGCAGGGTGCTGCCAAGGACAGCGTCGTTGGCCTGCAGCGGCAGTTCGCGCAAGGCCTTCAGTTCAGCACGTTGCGCGCGCAGGGCCGGTGAATCCGGCCAGCGCCGCTGTGCCCACTGCTCCACGCGGTCCAATGCGGTGTTGCGGCCCGCGCGGTCGCCGCGCTCGATCGCGGCGCGCGCCAAGGTCAGTTCCAGCTGCAGCGCATCGTCGGCGTTGCGCTTTTCGGCGGCAGTCAGTGGGCCGTTCTGGCGGCTCGGGGTGATGTCCACGAACGGTGCCAGCGTGGCCTGCCACCAGGGCTTGGCGGTGCTGCTGCCGGTCGTACCGGTGATCTGCGAGGGCAGGCCCTGCAGCGCCCGGGCCACAGCATCCAGGCGCTGCAGCGACTGCACGCGCGGGCCGCTGCCGAGCGCATCCAGTGCCTCGCGCTCCTGCACCAGCGCCTGGCGCAGGTTCAGGCCGTCGGCATCGGGCAGATCGGCCAGCGCGGTGGCGGCCTGTGCATACAGGCGGCGTGCGCCGTCCACGTCGTCGGCGTAGTTCAGGCGCTGAGCAGCCTGGGTCAGCAACAGCTCGGCCTCATCGCGCTGCACCGCTTGGCGGCCCTGGTTGGCACTGTCGGCCAGCTTGGCCACGTTCTCTTCCAGCAGCGCGCTGCGCTGTGAGAGTCCCAGCATCTCGTCGCGCAGCACGCGGTTGGTGGTCGCCGCATCCTGCAGGCGTTGGCTGGTCGCGCGCTGGTCACGGCGCAGCGCATCCAGCGTGGCCTCCAGGCCCTTCAGCTGTACGGCCGTGGTCTGTGCCTGCGCCTGCTGTTCGCGCTGTTGCTGCTGCCAGACGTACCAGCCGGCATAACCGCCCGCGCCGAGCACGACCACGGCGGCCAGCGGCAGCAGCCAGCGCACGGGTCGATGGGGTGGAGGTGCGGGCGGAGTATCGTTCATCGGGCTTCCTTGTCGGCAACGTCGCCGGTCGGGGTGCCGGCAGGCTGCGTTGTGCACAGCATCACCGTTGCCGACGACAGCGGCAAGCGTGATCCACGTCCCTGTTCAGGTCGCTGCCGGGACGGTGAGCGTGGCGTGTGCGGCCGCCACCAGCTGCGCAGCGGTGGGGCCGGCGCTGCGTGTGATGCGCTGCAGGCCGAGCGCCTGCGCCTGTTCGCCGAGGCGGTCACTGGCAACCACCACGCGGGCAGACGCCCGCAGGCGCTGCTGCCCGGCCGGCGAAAGCTGTTGCCAGAAATGCTGCAGCGCTTCGCCACTGCTCACGGCCAGTACCCACGGCTGTGCTGAATGCGCCAATCGCGCCAGCGTTCGCGGGGGCAGTCGCAGCAGGCGACGCTGGTAGACGTCGGCACGTTCGATCGTGGCGCCCGCCGCCTGCAGCTGCGCGGCAATCAGGCCACGCCCGCCGGGCGCGGTCACCAGTCCGATGCGCAGGCCGCGTACGTCGGCCAGCACCGGCATCGCCAGCAGCCCCTCGCTGTCCATCCGCTGCGGCGCGTGCACCTCGGTGATGCCGTGTGCCCGCAATGCGCGCGCAGTGCCTTCGCCCACGGTCAGCCACGGGCTGCGCTGCACGTCGGCCAGCGGCAGCAGGGACGCGGCTGCGGCAACGGCGGCCGGGCTGGTGAACACCACCCGATCGCAGTTCAGCGCGCGTTGCAGCTGGCGCACCACAGCCGTGCCATGCAGGCGCTGCAGGCGCCAGGGCGCCAGGGCCAGGACATTCCCGCCCAGCCCGGCAACGGCGCGGCGCAGCGCCACGTTCTGGCCCCGCGGGCGCAGCGAGATCAGGGTCCAGCGTGGGCCGGAACGGGTGGCGCCAGTGGGTATCGTATGGTCGACCATTGCCTGCATTATGCGGGCCCTTCGTTGTCGTGGTCGCTGCTCCGATGTCCGTTGATGCCCTGACTTCCTCGTTGGCCGCCCTGCAGGACGTGCTGGACTGCATGCCGGCGGTGCGCGCCATGCAGATCCAGCTCGACGGCTATGCCGATGGCGTGCTGCGCATCACCGCGCCGCTGGCGGCCAACGTCAACGACAAGGGCAACGCCTTCGGCGGCAGCCTGGCCTCGGTGCTGACCCTGTCCGGCTGGGCCCTGGTCAGCCTGCGCCTGCGCCTGGCCGGCCACGATGCCGAGGTCTATGTGGCCGACAGCAACCTGCGCTACCTGGCGCCGGTCTATGAGGACCTGCATGCCCACGCCGAAGCGGCCGAAGCCACCGGCTGGGACGCCTTCCTGAATACCTTCCGGCAGCGCCGCAAGGCCCGCATCAGCATCATCGCCACCCAGCCCGGCGCCGATGGCAGGCCCGCCGCCGAGTTCAGCGGTCGCTTTGTTGCCTTCGCCAAAGGGTAGGATGGCAGGCTGACGTTCTGGGGAAACCACCGATGCGCCGCCTCATCCAGTTCCTGATGTATTCCCTGCTGCTGGCCAGTGCCGTGGCCTCGGCCGACGACCTCAGCCGCAAGCAGCGCAAGCTGCTGGAAGAGACCCAGATCGCCTACGGGGCGACCATCCGCTGGGGCAGCATGGACGATGCCATCGGCTACCTCGACCCCAAGCTGCGCAAGGAAAAGCCGCCGACCGAGTTCGAGCTCAACCGTTACGCGCAGCTGCGCGTGTCGTCCTATCGCGAGCGCAGCAGCGCCTCGCTGGACGGTGGCCTGGTCGAGCGCCGGGTGGAAATCGGGGTGATCAACCAGAACACCCAGGCCGAGCGCACCGTGGTCGTGGTCGAGCGCTGGCGCTGGGACCCGGAGGCCAAGCGCTGGTGGCAGACCGCCGGCCTGCCGGACCTGTGGAAGGGGCAGTGACGGGCCGCGTCCGGCTTGTGCGACAATCGGCGCCCGCTTAATCGACCCGTGACCTGAGTGAATTACGAAGAGTTGCTGGCCTTTGCAGGCCGAAACCCGATGCTGTCCGCGGCCCTGGTCGGCCTGACCGTGGCCATCATCGTCACCGAGATCCGCCGCCTGTTCCGGGGCTTCAAGGGCATCAAGCCCGCCGAACTGACCCAGCTGATCAACGCGGGCGGCACGGTGGTGGTCGACCTGTCGGCCAGCGGTGACTTCGAGAAGGGCCACATTGCCGGCAGCCGCAATGCCCAGGCCAGTGCCTTCGGCCCGGAAAACAAGCTGGTGGCCAATACCAAGCAGTCGCCGGTGGTGCTGGTGTGCCGCAGCGGCAACGCCTCGGAAACCGCCGCCAAGGCGCTGAAGAAGGCCGGCTTCGAAAAGGTCTACGTGCTCGACGGCGGCATTCCTGCCTGGCAGCAGGCCGAACTGCCGCTGGTCAAGGGCCGCAACTGATTGTCGCAGGTGGCGGATCCGGCCTTGTATGGGCCGGGTCCCGCCCCCATCGCAGTAATTCGACCATCGTTTTCATTGCATTCACCTGGAGTTACTGGAAATGTCCGAAGAGATCACCAACGGCGCCGCTGCGCCGGTCGATGCCGCTACCGGCCCCGCTTTCACCGTCGAGAAGATCTACGTCAAGGACGTCTCCTTCGAGTCGCCGAACGCGCCGACCATCTTCAATGACCAGGTGCAGCCGGAGCTGCAGCTGAACCTGAACCAGCAGGTGCAGCGCCTGGGTGAGAACGCCTTCGAAGTCGTGCTGGCCGTGACCCTGACCTGCCAGGCCGGTGAGCGCACCGCCTACGTGGCCGAAGTGAAGCAGGCCGGCGTGTTCGGCCTGGTCGGCCTGGACCCGCAGTCGATCGACGTGCTGCTCGGCACCCAGTGCCCGAACATCCTGTTCCCCTACGTGCGCCAGCTGATCAGCGATCTGATCCAGGCCGGCGGCTTCCCGCCGTTCTTCCTGCAGCCGATCAACTTCGAAGGCCTGTACGCAGAAACCCTGCGCCAGCGCCAGGAGCAGGGCGACGCACCGTCGCTGGCTGACTCCGAGCCGGCCGGCAACGCCTGATTCCTGCCGCGACGTCACGGATGAGCACTCCCGCTGACAAGATCGCCGTGCTCGGCGCCGGTTCCTGGGGAACCGCGCTGGCCAGCCTGCTCGCACGGCACGGTCACCCGACCGTGCTGTGGGGGCGCGATGCTGCCGTGGTCGAGGCCATCGACCAGCGCCACGAGAACCCGCGTTACCTGCCGGGCATCCCGCTGCCGGACAGCCTGCGTGCCACCACCGACTTGGCGTCGGCGGTGCAGGGCGCGGCCTGGATCCTGGTGGTGACGCCGTCGCACGCGTTTGGCGAGACCGTGCGTGCGCTGGCGCCGCTGCGACCGCCCGGTGCCGGCGTGGCCTGGGCCACCAAGGGCTTCGAACCCGGTTCGGGCCGTTTCCTGCATGAAGTGGCGCGCGAAGTGCTGGGTGAGGATGTGCCGCTGGCCGTCGTCACCGGGCCGTCGTTCGCCAAGGAAGTCACCCAGGGCCTGCCGACCGCGATCACCGTGCACGGCGACGTACCCGAGTTCGCGCAGACGGTGGCCGAGGCGATGCATGGCCCGGCGTTCCGCGCCTACACCGGCGACGACATGGTCGGTGCCGAGCTGGGCGGCGCGATGAAGAACGTGCTGGCCGTGGCCACCGGCGTGGCCGATGGCATGCAGCTGGGCCTCAACGCCCGTGCCGGCCTGATCACCCGTGGTCTGAACGAAATGCTGCGCCTGGCCGCTGCGATCGGCGCCAAGCCGGAAACGCTGATGGGCCTGGCCGGCCTGGGCGATCTGGTGCTGACCTGCACCGGCGACCTGTCGCGCAACCGCCGCCTGGGCCTGGCCCTGGGCCGCGGCCAGACGCTGCAGGATGCCGTGCGCGAGATCGGCCAGGTGGTCGAGTCGGTGCAGACTGCCGACGAAGTGATGCGACAGGCGCGCCGTCATGGCATCGACCTGCCGATCTCCGACGGTGTGCGTGCCGTGCTGCATGGCGAGCAGACCCCGGAAGAAGGCCTGCGCGCACTGCTGGCGCGGGAACAGAAACCGGAGTATCCGGACACGCTGTTCAAGTGAATCGAAAAACCCCGGCCAGGTGCCGGGGTTTTTTGTGCGCGCCCCATCCACGAATGGCGTGGATCTACGACGGACCCCGCTTCTGGTAGCGGCCAACCTTGGTTGGCGCCCGGTAGCGCCGGGCCATGCCCGGCGGCATTCATCACCGCGCGCGCGGCCGTGCGTTGCTGTTGTCCATGTCCGATAAAATCAACCACGGCCCATCCCCCTCGCGCTTCAGCATGAGCGTGAACTTGCCGGTATCCCTCACGTTGCTGCCGTAGCTGTACGCACCAATGATGTAGCCGTGCTGCCCTCCATCGAATACGGCAACGCACGCAGCCGCAACGGACTGCCATCCCGGCCGGCATACGCGGCCTCGATCGCGCTGCGGCCGCGCATCGGCAGCTGGTTGCTCTGCAGCACAAAGCCATCTTCGGCGAACAGCGCATTAGAATCACGCGGCCGTCGATTCGGCGGACGCAGCGCAGATCAGACAAGGACACGCGATGAAGATGCGAATCACAGGGATGGCGATGATGGCCGCGCTGCTGGCAGCCTGCGGACAGGCACCGGAAAAGACTGGCGAGACTGCACCTGCTGTGGCGCCAGCGCCGACCGCCGAAGCGCCGGCCGCCGCGGCGACGGTGGTCGAGGAGGAACCGTCCGCCGAAGACGGCGTGGCCCCCGCGGTGTGGGACAGCGAGGGCGAACCGGAAGACCCGGGCGCCGGCGGCGAACTGACCTGCGCGGACAATCCGCTGGCGACCCACTTCTTCACCCTGGTCGGCGGCAGTACCGTGGACGACTGCGGCCGCAAGGACCCGAAGGTGCTGGCCGCGTTCGATGCGCTGATGAAGGACACGCAGGACGCCGAATCCACTGACAAGGATATGCCGTCGCTGCGCCAACGCCTGTTGAGCGGACCCAGCGGCCCTGGCGAGCTGCTGGTGCTGCAGGGCGAGCCGTGGTGGTTCTACACCGCCTGCCAGGCCCACGACTGCCCCGGCACCGCGTTGGCGATGCTGTACTCACCCACGCAGGCGAAGATGGTCGGCCGTCTTACCGCGCGCTGCCGTGTGTGGTGGCTGGGCGAGCCGACGGCGGAACAGCGTGAGCAGATCGAACAGCGCCAGCCACTGCAGGATGCCGCGTTGAAGGAAGACAGCGCGCTCTGCGAGTGATGTGGCGCCGGCGTCACCCGTCCGGCTGCATGCGCGCGCTGGCCTGTGCGTTCATCGTCAGGCACGCCATGATCAGCCCTTCCATCACCCGGTCGCCCACGTACTCGGCCTCCGTGCCGTTCTGGCGCACGCGCTCGGCCGCCAGCAGCAGCTCCAACGTCACGCGTTGGCCGGCCAGTGCACAGTCCGCATCGCCCAGCGCCATGCAACGGCCCGGCATCTGGTGACGCTCCGGCCAAGGTTGGCCATCGGCGGCCGCGCCTTTGCCGATGCGGTGAAGCGTGGCGATGAAGGCGTTCGGGTCGGTCGCAGCCGCGTGCTCTGAGGGCTCACCGCCAGTGGCGGACGAGCGATGCGGATGCAGGCGGGGGAAGTCCGGTGAGGTCATGGCAGTGCTCCGTGCAGGACAGACGGTAGCCGCCACGCGAAGGTGGCGGGCGGAGACGTGGCTCGAAAACCGGGAGATCACGAACAAGACCGGCAGGCGCAAGGCCTCCACGCTCCGCCCGCCATAGCCGGCAGACGGAATGCCAGCCGGCGCCACGCGGGGTGACGCCGGCTGGCAAGCGCAAACAACGTTCGTGATCTAACGGGTTTTCGAGGCCCGGCCACCGATTTTCCGGTGGCCCGCCATCTGTACCGCTGTCGCTGCGCAACGCCAATCAGACGAGTTGCAAACAGCGTTTGATCGAAGACGCTTTCAGCATTCTTGCATCCTGCTAAGCCGTCGCTGACGCAGGTGCCGCAACGTCCGTAGCAGCATGGGGAATATGCGACATGGTTCGAACTTGATGACAGGGATATGGGTACCCCACCAAGCCGATGACGACAGTGCGGAGCGAAGAACGTAGATCGAACTCGCCCCACTCTGGTTGTCAGCGCTCTTCGGGTCCTTCGTACCAAGCCTGAGTACGGTTCACGATCCGCACCACGGACAGCATGACCGGCACCTCGATCAGCACACCCACCACCGTCGCCAGCGCAGCACCCGAATGCACGCCGAACAGTCCCACCGCAGTCGCCACCGCCAGTTCGAAGAAGTTGCTGGCGCCAATCAGCGCTGACGGGCCGGCCACGCAATGCGCCACGCCCAGACGGCGGTTCAGAAGGTAGGCCAGGCCCGAAGTGAAATAGACCTGGATCAGGATCGGCACCGCAATCAGCGCGATCACCAGCGGTTGCTTCACGATCTGCTGGCCCTGGAACCCGAACAGCAGCACCAGCGTCAGCAGCAGGGCGGACAGTGACAGCGGGCCCAGCCGTCGAAGCGCACGCTGCAGCCTCGCCTCGCCGCCACGCGAAAGGATCCAGCGCCGCAGCAACGCGGCCACCAGCACGGGCACCACGATGTAGAGGCCAACCGACAACAGAAGGGTGTCCCACGGCACGCTGATCGCCGACAGGCCCAGCAGCAGTGCAACCACCGGCGCGTAGGCAACCACCATGATCGCGTCGTTCAAGGCCACCTGGCTCAGGGTGAAGTTGGCATCACCGCGGCACAGGTTGCTCCACACGAACACCATGGCGGTGCAGGGCGCGGCCGCCAGCAGGATCAAACCGGCGATGTAGCTGTCGATCTGTGCTGCGGGCAGCCAGTCCGCGAAGGCATGGCGCAGGAACAGCCAGCCCAGCAGCGCCATCGAGAACGGCTTCACGGCCCAGTTGATGAACAGCGTCACGCCGATGCCCTTCCAGTGCTGCTGCAACTGGCGCATCGCAGTGAAGTCAACCTTCAGCAGCATCGGGATGATCATCAGCCAGATCAGCACCGCAACCGGCAGGTTGACTTTGGCCACTTCGGCGGAGGCCAGCACCGCGAAGGCATCGGGCAGGACGTGGCCCAGCAGCGTGCCCATCGCAATGCACAGCACAACCCACAGCGTCAGGTGTCGCTCGAACAGGCTCATGGCAGTGGCACCGTCACTGCGCGCCGTCGGTCGGCAGCAGCTGGCCGATCCGGTCCAGCGCGTGCTGCAGCGCTTCGCGTTCAGACCACACCGATTCGGGCAGTGCGAGCAGCGCACGCAGGCGCGTTTTCACGATGGCATGGGCCAGTGCGAAGGCTGCGGCCTTGTCGGCATCGCTGCCTGCCACGGCGGCCGGATCAGGCAGGCCCCAGTGGCTGCGGATGAAGTCACCGAACACCACAGGGCAGGCTTCGGCAGCGGCCGCGTCACACACGGTGATGACCAGGTCCATCGGGGCTGCATCCACGAATTCGTCCCATGATTTGCTGCGCAGCCCGTCAATGGGCATTCCTTCGGCCTGCAACTGGGCCAGCGCGAATGGATTGACCTGGCCGGCAGGGTGGCTGCCGGCGCTGAACGCGGTGAAGCGATCACCACCCCAGGCGCGCAGGGTGGCTTCGGCGAGCACGCTGCGGGCGCTGTTGCCGGTGCAGAGGAACAGGACATTGCGGGTCATGTGGCTTCCGTGGTCAGGGAGTGGCTTGGACATGCACAGCGCGCTGGCCGGGCAGAGACTAGTGAACTCGGCAGAGCTGCGGATCGCCTCCACTATCTGCGCGCGATCGCATCCGGCATAGCCGTGCCGCGCGAACCACGGGCCTGCCGACGTTGTCAGCAGCACCAGTTCCCTGACCTGCATGCGGCGGGCCATGTCCTCGGCCGCTGACAGCAACGCGCGCCCAAGGCCGGTATTGCGTCGGTCATCGGACACCACCAGGGAGCGAAGCAGGGCCGACGCGCCGAAGATCTGCAATCCAACGGCACCCACGGGAATGCCGTCGAGGTCTGCGACGAGAAACGCCACCTCGCTGCTTTCCAGATCGGCCACGGGCAACTGCGCCTGCTGCAGAAGGTCACGGATGGAGCACAGGTCGTCGCGCGTGCCTGCACGAATCACCGGATCGGGTTTCATCTCAGCACCTGCATGCCGGTTCGGTGACCGCGCACCGCTCATCCGGGGAGCCCGCGCAGCAGTTGTGCGTCAGGTACTGGATCAAGCCGTTCATCGCATCGAAGTTGGCGCGGTAGCAGACGTGGCGGCCTTGGCTTTCGCTCTCCACCAGCCCGGCCTGCACCAGCTCTTTCAGGTGGAAGCTGAGCGTGGCGGGAGGCACCTGCAGGGCCGTGGCGATGTCGCCCGCCATACGCCCTGCCGGGCCCGCCTCCACCAGCAGGCGGAAGGCAGCCAGGCGGGTGGCATGGCCGAGGGCGGTCAGGGCAGCGATTGCATTCGACGTTTCCATATTTCTAGAATAATCGAATGAATAAGCCAATCACAAGCCTGGACCTGCCCAACCTGGCGGAATCGTCATTGCCCCAGCCCAATCATCATCAGCTCGCCGCGGCAGATCTGGGGCCGCCACGCATTCTCCTGCTCTACGGCTCGCTGCGGCCCCAGTCGTTCAGCCGCAAGCTGGCGCTGGAAGCCGAGCGGCTGCTGCGCCACCTGGGGTGCGAAACCCGGGTGTTCGATCCGCATGCGCTGCCGATGCTGGACAGCGTGGACAGGAATCACCCCGAAGTGCAGCGACTGCGCGAATGGTCACAGTGGTCGGAAGGGCAGGTCTGGGTCAGCCCCGAGCGGCATGGCACGGTCACCGGCGTGTTCAAGAACCAGATCGACTGGTTGCCGCTGGAAGATGGCAGCGTGCGGCCGACGCAGGGCAGGACGCTGGCGGTGATGCAGGTGAGCGGCGGCTCGCAGTCGTTCAACACCGTCAACACGTTGCGCGTGCTCGGCCGCTGGATGCGCATGCTGACCATCCCCAACCAGTCGTCGGTGGCCAAGGCCTGGCAGGAATTCGATGACGACGGCCGGATGAAACCCTCGCCGTACTACGACCGGGTGGTGGACGTGATGGAGGAACTGGTGAAGTTCACGCTGCTGACGCGGGGCCGGTCGGACTACCTGGTGGACCGCTACAGCGAGCGGAAGGGCGACGCGCACGCCGCGGCATTGGCGCGGGCTGCAGGGGCTACGGCTTCCTGATCCTCATGGGTGCCGATGTGAGGCACGCTCACCCGAGCAGCCTCTTCACCCTTGAAGCTGCAAGGCGGATGATCACCACATAGGCAAGCAACATGCCGGTACCGATGCCCATTACTTCGATTTCCCAGTTGCGGCGGTAGGGAGAAGGGCCCATGAAGGCCCACGCCAGAAGCACCGCCGCAATCAGCAAGGCGCTGCGGTTGGCCTTCGAAATGAGTTCATCTTCTGTCGCGCACCCCATGTTCGGATCCCAGGAACCGAGCAGCCATCCAAGGCCACGCAGGTACTCACGTCCCACGAAGAACAGGAAGACGAATACGCCACCCATCTTGCTCAGCAAAAACTGGAAGAGTGGGTCCACCGGCGGCCTCATGGACGAGGCAGACATTGCCTCGCAGGATCGTCGCAGGATGCCAGCGCGCCGCGCCTCGGGGGGCACCAGGTCTCATAGGCAGGCGGCTTTCCACGAGCAGACCGTGCATCGCGGCCGCCCCGGCGGCCGGGCAAGGCCCAGGCATGTGCCCACAACGCCCAGGGCGGACGCACAAACGCACTACTCGCCAGCGTGCTGTGCGGTCTTCTTTTCGTCGCCATCTGCGGCGGCACGGCTCTGCGCGAATTCCGGGAACGTCTTCGCGATCGAATCCTTGTCCGGCAGGATGTAGAACACGCCGCCCTTCTCGAACGTGGAGTGCACGATCTGCTCGTAAAACGCGGGTGAGACGTTGATGCAGCCGTGGGTGACGCGGTTGTCGTCTGGCGTGGGCGATGCCAGTCGTTCGGCACGCATTTCCTTCGGGCTGCCCGGCGGCAGTGGATGCATCGACACGGCGGAATCGTAGTCCACCCACAGCACACGCCCGGCATCGTCGGAGGGGCCATAGGCACCAATGAAGCGGCCCGCCGGCGTGGTGCGGTCGTGGCCGGGAATCGCGCTCAGGGCGAGCTTGGCGACGCCGGGTGCAGAATGATCGCCGATGGCCGAACCGAACAGCGCCGGCGCGGCGCCGCGCAGCTTGCCGTCGCCGCCGAAGACCAGGACCTGCGCGGCCGCCTTGTCCATGATCGCGAACGGATAGCCCTGGTTGTCCTTGCTGGCGACCACCCAGCCGGCCAGCGCGATCACTGTTTCGGAGACGCTCTGGTCGGGCGGAAGTTCATCAACGGCGGCCGCCGGTGGTGCGGGTGCGTCCTTGTCCCTGGCGTTGGCTACGCCGCTGCATGCAACGGCCAGTGCCATGGCCAGAGCGACATGGAGGGCGCGGCGCGCAGGGGAGGAGGAGGTACGAATGGGAAGGCTCCTGGCAATGCAATCCTGGTGGAAGGAGGCCAGTGGCCGGCGAGGGCCACTGGTTCCCGATACAGAGGTGGATCAATTCAAACGGTGAGGGAGCGATCAGCCGCGCGGCTTGCGCCCGACGGGTGCCCTTTCAAGCTGCTGCACGCGGCCTTCGATCTGATCCAGGCGCTGATTGGCCTGCTGTGCCGACTGGTTGGCGGACTCGGCACTCTGTGCAGCGCCCTGCACCTTTACATCGAGCTGATCGAGGCGCGAGTTGATGGTTGCGAACTCGTCCTTGTAGGTGGCACAAGCGCCAAGGCTTACGGTGGCGATGAGCGCCACAGCAAGTGCGCGGGCCGTCTTCATGTGTTGCGGGTTCAGGTTCATTGCACTCCCTCCTTCGTCTGGGGAAGCTGGAATATAGCGGCGTTTGTTCCCCACGCTGACAAGCGCTTTCAGCTGAAGTTGGAAGACGTGGAAGGGTTGTGAAATATGTTCATCAGCAAAGCTTAACGAGTGAGATCAGGCGAGCTGATGTGCACAGAGGCGATTGCCTTGCAGTTGCTTGAATCGCCCAATTCATCAGCCTGAAGACGGCCTCATTCCTGCCCGTTTTCCACTGGCCCACACGCCGGGCGCCATTCACTTGCGGCAAACAGTGCCGGCGCACTTTCCGGACGCACCGCCAGCAGCGTGGCGACGGCACCGGCTTTGTCATCGGCGCGGGCAACGTAGTCAGCGGCAATGCGGTAGCCGATCCAGTAGCCAAGATCGCCGCGGCGCGTTTCGTCGCCGGCGCCGTTGTAGAGCCATTGCGACAGCTCAGTACCAGCGCTGTCCCGGGCGAACTGGCGTTCCAGGGCGCATTCGCGGCCCTGCGTCCAACGACGCAGATGCGCGTTGGCCGGTTGCCCCGAGATCAGTTCGCCCACGTACTCGGCGCCGCCTTCAAGCAACGTCTGATAGAGCAGGGTGGGCTGCGCGACATCAACGCTCGCACCGGGCTGCTGCACGTGCACGTACTCATGGGCGATCAGGTGCACGAAACGGTCGCCCACATCGGGCTGCATCCAGTCGGCGTTGCACAGTGCCTCCAGTCCGATCACCACGCCGTCGGGCGTGGTGACACCCCCGCTGTTTCCCCGACCCACCAGCACGGTGACCGGCGGAAAACGTGCGGAGGGAAGCAGAGTGCCCAACCGATCGAGTGCCTTGGCAACCCCCTCGCGGATCTCCGGCAGCGCCGTCGCACAGGTACGTGCTTTGGCAAACAGCGCAGGTCTGCGCTGGATCGCATCTGCAAGACGATCCATCGAGCCGATACGGCTGTCAGTGAAGCTGCGTAGTGCATCCGTACCCGCATGCAGATAGCCGCGCTGCAGATCGTCGGCATTCGGCTTCCCTCCGCTTGCATCCAGCACGCTGAAGAAGCGCGTGACATCGTCGGTCTGAATCACGATGCGCCCGGAAGGGCGGGTACGCTCGGCTGCGTTGGCTACCTGCAGCATCATCGGCAGGGCGAAGAGCAGCAAAGCCCGCACTGTGCGCCGGGCATGAAGTGGAAACAGCAGTGACGCGACTGATGCGTGCGGCATGAGGAGTTCCCTGAACGCCAGCCTTATTTATACACCAGTCAGTTCAATATTCAGGGTCGATTGGCCCCCCTAACGGATAATTCACACCTGTCGACCGCCTCCTCTCTCTCCCCCTCCCGGGAGGCGGCCGACGAAACCAAAATAATTAAAGGTGTGTCCCGATGAACAAGAATTCGCTGCTCGCCCTGGGTCTTCTGGCTGCCCTGCCGTTCGCTGCATCGGCAACCGACGGCCTGTCGTACAACTACGTTGAAGGCGGCTACGTGAACACCGATGCCAAGGGCGGCGACGCCGATGGCTGGAAGGTGAAGGGTTCGGTGGCGGTGCACCCGAACTTCCACATCTTCGGCGACTACAGCGCGCAGGAGACCGACACGTTCAAGAATGACGTCGACCAGTGGCGCATCGGTGCCGGCTACAACTACGGCATCGCACCGAACACCGACCTGGTGGCCCGTGTCGCGTACCAGAAGTTCGACATGAAGCACGGCCTGGACTTCAACGGCTACTCGACCGAAGTCGGCGTGCGTACCGCGTTCAACCCGTACGTGGAAGGCTACGTGATGGCCGGCTACGAGGACTACGCCAAGAAGCACGGTATCAACCCGGACGGCGAGTTCTACGGCCGCGTCGGCGCCACCGCCAAGTTCAACCAGAACTGGGGCCTGAGTGGCGAAGTGAAGCTGGCCAAGGCCGGCGACCGCGAGTGGTTCGTGGGCCCGCGCTTCACCTGGTAACAAACGCCTGTCGTTAGAGCGTGTTGTGCTGGCGTGTGACTCTCTCTCTCTCCCACACGCCAACCGAAGCCCGGCCTCGCGCCGGGCTTCTTCTTTTGTGTGCGTCCGGAGAGTGCAGGGCCGCAGCAGTTCCATGTAGCGCGGGAATGCACGGTGCTGCTCGCAGGACGGAACGAGAACCGCTCCGTCCCGGGCCAGGCGGTTCCGCTATGATCCCGGCACGTCGCCATTGACGATGCACCCGCCTCAAGCCAGCAGGAACTGCCGTGAATTCCCAGCCCGCACCGATCACCGCCCTCAACCATACGCTCGACAACGAGCCGCAGCAGATCACCGCGCCGCTCACCCATTCGGCGGCGTTCCTGGTGCTGAAGGTGAAGGACGACGAGGCGTCGATCGCCAAGGCGCGGGAGGTGCTGGCGAGCACCGATGATCTGATCAAGAACACCGCCATCCGCGAGATCGAGCGCACTTTCACCTGCAACGTGGCCATCGGCCATCGCGTGTGGCAGCCGCTGGTGGGCTCCACGCCGCCACGCGAGCTGAAGCCGTTCCGCGAGATCAAGGGCGCGACCCACACCGCTGTGGCCACGCCCGGTGACCTGCTGTACCACATCCGCGCACGTACCATGGACCTGATCGTGGCGTTCGAGCGCAACCTGCTGATGGCCTTCGGTGATGCGGTGGAAGCGGTCGATGACGTGGCCGGCTTCCGCTACTTCGATGGCCGCGATCTGCTCGACTTCGTCGACGGCACCGCCAACCCGGAAGGACTGTCGCTGCCGGAAGCCACCATTGTTGGCGATGAAGACCCGGAGCATGCCGGCGGCAGCTACGTGGTGGTGCAGAAGTACCTGCACAACCTCGATGCCTGGCGCGCGCAGAAGACCGAGGCGCAGGAGGCGATCATCGGCCGCACCAAGCACGACAACATCGAGCTGGATGATGCGCCGGCCGATGCGCAGAAATCGCACAAGACGCTGTGCACCATCGAAGACGCCGACGGCGAGCACGAAATCCTGCGCGACAACATGCCGTTCGCCAACCCGGGTCGCGGCGAGTACGGCACCTACTTCATCGGCTACACGCGCCGCCTGTGGGTGATCGAGAAGATGCTCGAGCGCATGTTCATCGGCAATCCTGCGCCGCTGCACGACCGCATCCTCGACTTCTCCACCGCCACCACCGGCGTGACCTTCTTCGCGCCCTCGCGCAAGGTGCTGGCCGACCTGGGCGAGTGATCGCGCCGGGCCATCACGGCCCGCCATCTGCCTGTCATCTATGGCGCCGACCATGGCGCGCTGGAGGGGAGCGCAGGAGGCAGGCGATGGTCATGTCAGCAAACAGGACCGGCATCCGCCGCTGGTGGCGGCCACTGGCCGCGTTGTTCGCCGCGCTGGCGCTGGGCAGTTCGGCGGCGTCCGCACACGAAGCCCCTGCGCACTGGATGGCCTACGCCGCCGCCGTGGGTGGCCAGCTGCAGCAGCGCCTGCAGCAGGAACAGGACCCGCAGGCGCAGCGCGTGGTGGAGTGGTTGCGTGCACACCCGGATACACCCACGCCGCTGCCTGTGAGCCTGTGGATTGCGGCGGACGGCCGCATCTCGAAGCTGGAGTTCGACAGCCTGGGTGACGCCCAGGTCGATGCCGACCTGCGCGCGACGTTGCAGGCAGCGCCGTTGCAGGCCGCACCGCCGGCCGACATGCGCCAACCGCTGCGATTGGGTCTGGTGCTTGACCGGTAGATCCACGCCATGCGTGGATGGGCCTACCGGTGACCCTTCAGCCACGCATGGCGTGGCTCTACTGTGGATGGCCAGCGCACAGCCCGGCCATCCGCATCAACGAACCGGCGCCACCTGCGGTTCGCGCGCGGCCGCGCTCCATGCGCGCAGGCCGAACACGGCCAGGCCGAGGAAGAACACGTACAGCGCGGCAGTTACGTGCAGCGACTTGAACAGGTACGCACCCACATAGACCACGTCCACGGCGATCCATACCCACCAGCAGGCGACGTGGCGGCGCGCCTGCCACCACTGGCCGACCAGGCTCAGTGCGGTCAGCATCGCGTCCAGCCACGGCAGCGCGGCATCGGTGAAGGTGTGCATGGCCGCACCCAGTGCCACGCCACCGCACAGGCCGAAGGCCAGGTCGCGCAGCAGCTTGCCTCGCGCCAGTGGCACGATGCGGATGCTGCCCTCATCGGCGGCGTGCTGGCGCCAGTTGAGCCAGCCGTAGACCAGGAAGCCACCGAAGGCGACCTGCAGCAGGGTGTCCGAGTACAGCTTGGCCTCGGCGAACACCAGGCCATACAGCGTGACCGACAGCAGGCCCACCGGCCATGCAGACAACCGGCGCCGGGCCATCAGCCAGACGCCGAGCACGCTGCACAGCGCGGCGGTCCACTCGAGCACGACGCCGTTCACAGCGCGAACGTCACCGACAGGCGCGCCTGTCGCGGTGCGCCGGGGAACAGGTAGTAGTCACCGCCGCTGCTGCCGGTGTCACGCCAGTAGAAGCGGTTGAACACGTTGTCCACCGACAGGTTCCAGGTCACGGCACGCTCGTGCAGCCGGTGCTGGAAACGCAGGCCGGCATCGAACACCGAGTAGTCCGGCGCGCGCACGGCGCCGTCGGCGCGTGCCACGTTGGCACCGGCATAGCGCCACCCGCCAGTGACATCCAGGCCCTGCACGAACGGCAGTGCATAGGCCACGTGCACGCTGGCACGCACCTTCGGCACGTTCACCAGCTGATGGCCCTCATAGGCCGGCGTGCCGGTGTCGCGCGCGCGCGCCTGCAGCACGCTGGCGCTGGCCACGATCTGCAATGCATCCGTCAGCTGGCCGTTGGCGGTCAGCTCCAGGCCGGTGTGGGTCTGCGTGCCTTCCTCGACGAAGGTGTAACCCACGTCGCTGTTGTCCGGCTTGGCGTACTGGTACGGCTGCGAGATGCGGAACACGGCTGCGCCCAGCGTCAGCGCCTCGACCGGCACGTACTTCACGCCCACTTCCAGCTGGCGCGACTGCACCGACGGCAGGAAAGTGTCGGCATTGCTGGTCCAGAACGGCGCTTCCTGGCCCAGCGAAATGCCGCGCACGTAACTGGCGTAGGCGTTGAGCTGGTCGGTGGCTTTCCACACCACCGCAGTCTGTGGCAGGAAGCGCGACAGGCGGCTGTGCCGCTGCGGGATGCCGCGCTTGTCGTAGGCGCGCTCGTCCAGGCGCACGAAGCGGCCACCGGCCAGCCACTGCCAGTCGTCACCAAAGCTCATCCGGTCCAGCGCGAAGAACGCGGTCTGGCGACTGTCCAGGCGACGTGCGGACGGGCCCGGCATCTTCGGCGACGGCGCGAACACCGGCACCGGTGCGTCGTGGATGTTGCTGGTGCCGACGTACTCGTTGACGCTCGGGCGCCTGTCCACGGTGCGGCGGAAGTAGTCGGCACCGAGGGTCAGCTGGTGGCCGATGCTGCCGGTCTCGAAGCGGCCACGCAGTTCGGCACGGGCCTGCTGGTTCTGGCGGGTGTCGTCCGGGCTGCGGTAGTCGTAGATGTCATAGTCGCCATTGGGCGCGAAGTAGTTGCCCGGCACGCTGCCATCGGCGCACTGCACGGCGTAGTAGCAGCCGTAGGCGAAGGCGACGTTGTCATCGATCACCGACCGGCTGTGGCCGACCGACACACGCGACTGCCAGGCCTCGTTGAAGTCGTAGGTGTGCAGTGCGGTGATGTTGGTGCTGGCGATATCCACCGGGCGCTGCCACGGCTGGTAGCCGAGCAGGTGCTCGCGGTCGACGCCACGCGGCAGTTCGCGCGCACCCAGCAGCTGATAGCCCGATACCGAGCGCTGCGAACTGGTCTGGTAGTTGGCATCCACTTCCAGCTTGCCGCGCTCGCCGATCAGCCAGTCGGCGGCCAGCGAGTAGAAGTTGCGGCGGCCATCGGCATGCTCGACGTAGGATTTGCTGGAATCCCATGCGGCATTCAGGCGCAGGCCGAAGCGCGGGGTGATCCAGTGGCCGACATCGACGGCGACGTAGCGCGAGCCTTCCGAATCGGTGCCGAGCGTGGCGGTGCGCACTTCGGCCGGGCGCTTGCCGATGTAGTTGATGATGCCGCCCGGCGCCATCACCCCTGCCGCCAGGCCGGCTTCACCCTTGAGGATCTCCACCGACTGCACGTTCTCCAGCGCCAGGCGCTGTTCGCCGGCGATGGACAGGCCGTTGAAGCGGTAGCCGGTGGCGGCGTCCAGGGAGAAGCCGCGGATGGCGATGTTCTGGTAGTAGCCCACCGGCGCATACGCGTCGCCCAGCGAGGCATCGTTGTTGGCCAGCTCGGACAGCGTGCGCACCTGGCGGCGCTCGAGGTAGTCGCGCTCGAGCACGTTCACCGAGGCCGGCGTGTCTTTCCACGAACCGCCACCGAAGTCGTTCACGCGCGAGGTATCGGCCTTCGGTTTGCCGGCCTGCACGCGCACCGCTGCCAGTTCGGTCGGCGAATGCTCGGCGCCGGTGGCAGCCGCATCGGGGGACGCCTCGGCCTCGCTGGCGTGCAGCGGCAGCGCGGCGCAGAGGGCGAGGGAGAGCAGGGTGGGGCGCAGGCAGCGGTTCATTCGATTCGTCTTCGGACAACAAGGGAGACGAAGCGACGGCGCGCAGGTGCACCGGCCCATGACGGGGGTGTGGCTGCGGCTCAAAGCTCCCTACGCCGGTGCAAACCGGATCAGGTTCCAAGGGACTCTCTCAGCCTGGCAGATCCAGGCACCCCCGCTTCAGGTGACCATTTCACTACAAATGGTACGGATTTGCGAGCCGGCGCCCTTCAGGCTGCCGCGTGCAGGGCCTGCAGCAATGCCTGTCCCGGCGCGCTGTGGAACCACGCCGGGTGCCCCAGCATGAAGGGCTGCCACGCCACGTCGGCATTCGCGGTCGAGCCGGTGACACCTTCGAAGTACTCCACTTCGGACAGTGCGAAGTCGAAATGGACCATCGGCAGCAGGTCGGCCAGCAGGTGCACGCGTGCTGCCGACAGCGGCAGTACCTGGCGGTAGCCGTCGAGCAACGCCAGCGCGATATCGATGCGCACCGCCTCCATGCCGCGCTCCAACTCCAGCCACGCCACGGCGTTGCGCTCGATGGCGGTGGCCAGGTCGAACAGTGCACTGGTGGGCGAGGCCAGGCCGAAATCCAGCACGGTGCTGACCTGCCCGTCGCGCCACAGCAGGTTGGAGACATGCCAGTCGTTGTGCGCCCACAGCCGTGGTTCGTCGCGCAGGCGCTCGGCCAGTCCCGTGTGCCACGGCAGCACGTCACGCCGCAACTGCGCTTCCCACGGAATGCGCGCGAGATAGCGGGCCAGGCCGGGGCGCGCGTGCAGCCCTGCCTTGATTGCCGCCACCGGATCGTCGGCGCGGATCAGATCATCGCGCGCGACCAGCAGATGGGTGCTGCGCTGGGGCGCGCGGTAGCCGTCGGCAGCACGGTGCAGCTGGGCCAGCATGCGTCCGGCTTCACGGGCCTGCGCGACGTCGGTCAGCAGCGACCACGACACCGCGTCGCGGTACAGGTCGTCGCCTACGCCGACGTCGTGCAGTTCAAACGTCCATTCGCCGCGTTCGACTGCGGTGTGACCATCGGTCGCTGCAAGCACCTGCACCACCGGCACGCCAGCAGTGGCGAGATGGGCGATGAAGCGGTGCTCTTCCTCCAGGCAGGCCGCGTTGCGCACGCTGTGGTGATGGCGCTTGATGAACACCGCGCCGCGCGTGCCATCGACGATGGCGGCAGCCGACAGCGGTCGCGGGCTGTGCCAGCGCGGTTGGCTGCCGCTGTGCAGCTGCGGATAGCACTGCCGCAACCACGCGATGTCCGCCGCGCTGATCGGTGGCCAGTCGGCAGCGACCTCGTCGTTGTTGAGGCCCTGCACGCGGTGGGAGGAAGACGTCATGCCGCAGCCCGAGAGGGGAAAGTCACATCCAAGGCTGCGCATTCAACGCCATGCGCGCGGCCAACGCAAACGGGCGGGTCATCGACCCGCCCGTCTCTGCCATCGGCAGGGTAACGCCGCCGTGCCGCTTACCAGCCGCGATGGCGACCGCGGTCGTGGTAGTAGCGGTTGTCGTAGTAACGCTCGCGCTGCCAGCGGCGGTCGTCGCCACGGTTGTAGTAGCCGCTGCGGTAGTAGCCGCGATCGTAACGGCGGTCGTAGCGATTGTCGTAATAACGACGGTCGCGGCGGTCGGAGGTGGTCAGATTGCCGATCGCGCCGCCGGCCACGGCACCACCGACGGTGGCGGCAGGATCACCGTTGGAGAGCAGGTTGCCGGCCACGCCACCGACCACGGCGCCGACCAGGGTGCGCTTGTCCTTCCTCGACATCGCGCTGGCATCGCTGACCACGGCGACACCGGCCACCAGTGCCAGAGCCATCGCCAGACCACGGAAGCTGAGTGTGGAAGTACTGAGCATGTTCGTTCTCCTGTGAGGTGCATGCCACGCTGGGCAGGGAGGGCGCGGGGCGCCCCGGCTGCCGTGATGTCCACGCTGGCGTTCCAACATTGCCGGAACATTGCCTGGTGCACCGAGCGGCTTGCGCATTCATCTAGCGGCAGGCGGCATGAAGCAAGGCTGAAAGCGGCTGCGGCCGCTCAGCTGGCGGAAAGGAAAAGGGCCGCGGAGGTGGCCCCTCCCTTCTCTGCCAAGGCGTTGGCATGTCCGACGCCCATCGCCTTCTGGGCCTGCCGCGCCTGCTCCTGCGGGGTCTCCTGCTGCGGCCGCAGCACGTCAGGCGCGCTCTGCACCGCACCGCGGCGAAGCGCCAGGCTCTGCCCGCTGGCGGCCCGCGTCTCCACGGTGACGCGGCTGGCGGCCGGACATGCGCCGGTCGATTCCTTCGACCTCGCATTGTTGCTGGGGCGATTATGTGAATCGCGTCTCAGATCTTGCCGTCACGCAGATAGTCGAACAATTCGGCATCGCCCTTCAGCCCCAGCTTGAGCATCGCATCGCCCTTCTGCCGGCTGATGGTGCTGACGCTCTTGTGCAGCAGCAGCGAAATCTCCTTTACCGTCATGCCGGTGCCGAGCAAGCGCAGCACCTCCACCTCGCGCGGGGACAGCGGCTTGCCGTCGCCCTCGCGCATGCGCCAGCTGCCGGCCGCTTCCACCCGCTCGCGCAGGCTGCGGCTGATGTAGGGCTGGCCGCGGTAGACCGACTGGATGGCCTGTGGCAGTTCGTCCATCGACGAACTCTTGTCGACCAGGCCGAGCACGCCGCTGTCGAGCACCATGCGCAGGATCGCCAGGTTGCTGGAGACGCTGAGCATCAGCACCGGCAGGTCGGGATGGCGGCGGCGGATCATGCCGATCATGGCGAAGCCGTCGGCCTGCGGGCTGCCCGGCATGGAGTAGTCGGTGACCAGCAGGTCACAGGGCTGGCTGGCGAGCAGGGTCATCAGCGCCTGCGCGCTGTCGGCCTCGCCGACCACGCGGCCGACGCCGCTCGACTCGATGACGGCGCGGGTACCGATACGGACCACGGGGTGATCGTCTGCGATGATGATGCGCAAGCTCATGCTCTAGTATGGCCATCGGGCACGCCGGACCGCGACCATCGCGGTCCCTGGCAGGATTCTAGGAGATCGACGCAGATGCGTAGGTGGGCTGTTCGCGGGCTGCTCCTGCTGCTGGCGGTGCTGGCGCTGCCCGTGGCCCAGGCACAGCCGGCCCCTGGCCTGCTGCCGCTCAGCCCGTTGCAGCGCGAATACCTGGTGGCGCATCCGACCATCGTTGTCGGGCAGTATGACAGCGGCTGGCCGCCCTTCGAGTCCCTCCGTGATGGCGAGCAGGTCGGGCTGGGACCGGACTACCTGTCGCATCTTGCTCGCCAGCTCGGTGTGAAGGTCGAGGCGCGCCGCTATCCGGACTGGACATCCGTGCTGGATGCGGCATGTCGTGGCGAGATCGACGTGGTGATGAATGTCGGACTCAGTGCCGACCGCACCCGCTGCATGGTCTATACCGCCGCCTACAGTGAGGCGCCGCTCGCACTGGTGGGCCGGCCCGATGACCTGCGTGCCTCCGACATGCCGGACCTGGATGGGCTGAGGGTGGTGATCGAACAGGACTTCCTGACCGGTCCGCAGGTGCGCGCCCGATTCCCGCGTGCCCGCCAGCTTGTCGCAAATGACACGTTGAGCGCATTGCAGATGGTCAGAGACGACAAAGCGGACGTCTACATCGGCAATGCCTTCGTCGCCACCGAGCTGATTGCCAGCCGGCGCCTGCAGGGCGTGGCGCTGTTGCGGCCGAGCGACCTGCCCCCTGAACGGTTGCACTTCGGCATTCCCAACAGCAAGCAACCCCTGGCCGAAGCCCTGGACCTGGCGCTGGCCGCGACCAGCCAGGCCCAGCGCGATGCCCTCGCACAACGCTGGTTGTCACCGCCGCACTGGTCGGCATCGGCGCAGCTGGCGCTGAGCCAGGCCGAGAAGCGTGTGCTGGAGCAGCCGCTGATGATCGGTTTCGCGCCGAATGCCGCGCCCCTGTCGTTCACCGGCGAGGATGGCCGGCCCAGTGGCCTGGCCAGCGAGTACCTGCAGCGCCTGATGCAGGCCGGCGCCAACCTGAAGGTCGAGAACAGCCACGACTGGTACGAGGTGCGTGAGAAGGCCCGCCGCGGTGAACTGCAGGCGGTGATGGGCATACCCGTTGATTCGCGCTACCTGGGCCCGGACTGGGTGTTCAGCCAGCCCTTCATCAGCGTGCCGAACGTGATTGTGGTCAGGAGCGATGGCGAGTCGCTGCTGGGCCTGGCCGACCTGCAGGGCAAGCGCGTGCTGCTGTCCGACCCGGAGCGCGTGCGTGGCTATGTGCAGCAACAGGCGCCGCAGGCCCGGATCATTGCTGCGCGGAGTGCCGAGCAGGCGCTGCAGCGCCTGCTTGAGGGTGAAGCCGATGCCTATGTCGGCAACCTTGCCGTGGTCGATCACCTGCTGCGCAGCCGTTTCCCGGGGCGGATGCAGGTCGCGGCTCCGGCCGGTTTCAACGACCAGCTGGCGCTGGCAGTGGATCGCCGCCATGCGGCCCTGGCCACGACCTTCGATCGCCTGCTGCTGCAGATGACCCCACGCAAGCGCGAGGCGCTGCGCAGCGCCTGGCTGGCGGTGGAGTACCGCAATGGGGTCGACTGGAGCAATCTGCTGCGGTGGGGCGTGCCCGTGCTGATGGTGCTGCTGACCGCACTGCTGGTGCATGGCGTGGGCCATTGGCGGCTGCGCCGTGAGGTGGCAGGACGCCGCCAGCTGGAGCAGCGCCTGGCCGAGGTGACCGACAACCTGCCGGCGGTGGTCTACCAGGCCCGTCGCGATGCCGATGGCACGCTGAGCTTCCCGTTCATCGCCGGCGACCTGCCTGCGTTGTTCGGCATCACCCGGCAGCAGGCCGAACAGGATGCGAGGGTGTTGCTGGAACGCGTCGAGCAGGAGGACCGCGCGCGCATCCTGCATTCCATCGAGCAGGCCGCGCACCAGTTCGCGCCGTTGATCCTGGAGTTCCGCCTGCGCAGCGACGGGGAAGGCGTGCGCTGGGTGCGCAGCCAGGCCCATCCCTACGCCGCCGAAGAAGGCGCGGTGATCTGGAGCGGGTACTGGGTGGATGTAAGCGAAGCCCGGATGCAGGCCGATGCACTGGCGGCGGCGAAGGCGGACGCCGAGCAGGCCGCTGAGGCCAAATCGCGTTTCCTGGCCACGATGAGCCACGAGATCCGTACGCCGATGAGCGGCGTGCTGGGCATGCTGGAGGTGCTGGCGCACTCACCGCTGGACAGCGAGCAGCAGCGCATCCTCGGCGTGATCGAGGATTCGGCGCAGATGCTGCGGCAGATCCTCGACGACATCCTCGATTACTCGCGGCTGGAAGCGGGTGCACTGCGCCTGGAGCCGGTGCCGCAACCGCTGCGGCCCCTGCTGGAAAGCGTGTGCCGGTTGATGTCGGCGCAGGCCAGTGCACGCGGGCTGGAACTGCACGTGCAGATCGACCCTCAGCTGGCGGCAGCGCACGAAGTGGATGGCGTGCGCCTGCGCCAGATCGTGTTCAACCTGCTCAGCAATGCCATCAAGTTCACTGCACGCGGCGAAGTGCGGCTGCAGCTGGAGGTACTGGGCCCGACCGCCGAAGACGGCAGCCAGCCGCTGTGCCTGAGCGTCACCGACACCGGCACCGGGATCGCACCGGAACAGCTGCAGCACCTGTTTGCGCCGTTCACCCAGGCCGGTGCCTACATCCAGCGCGACCATGGTGGTACCGGCCTCGGCCTGAGCATCTGCCAGCGTCTGGTGCAGATGATGGGCGGCGAGCTGGAGTTGCACAGCACGCTGGGCGAGGGCACCCGCGCCGAGGTGCGGCTGGCGCTGGTGGAGGCAGGCAGGGGTGACGTTGAAGCGCTGGTTGCGGAGCAGGAGCAGGCGGCGCTGCTGCCGCCGGCGCTGCGCGAGGCACGCGTGCTGGTGATCGAGGATCACCCGACCAACCAGGCGATGATGGCGTGGCGGCTGCAGCAGCTGGGCGTACCCCATGTGCTGCTGGGCGATGGCCAGCAGGCACTGGACCGCTTGTCATCGGAGGCCTTCGATCTGGTCATTACCGACTGCCGCATGCCGGTACTCGACGGCTTCGGTTTCACCCGCCTGCTGCGCGAGCGCGAGGGCCGTACCGGCCAGCCGCGGCTGACGGTGCTGGCGCTGACCGCCAGCGTGCTGGACGACGATGCGCGCCGCTGCCGCGAGGCCGGCATGGACGAGGTGCTGGCCAAGCCGCTGTCGCTGGCCACGCTGCGCACCGCGCTGCTGCGCTGGCTGCCGCAGGCACAGGGCCAGTCGTTCGATGCGCCCGTGCAGGAGACTGTCGCCGACGACGCTGAAGTGCTGCCTGATCTGGCCACCCTGCAGCAGCGCTATGGCTCGCGCGCCGTGGCCGAGCAGCTGCGCGACAGCCTGCTGCAGGCCAGTGAAAGTGATCTGGCGGCGGTGCAGCGCGCCGTGCGGGCCGGTGACCGCGAGACTGCGGCGCTCCACCTGCATCGCCAGGCGGGCGGTCTGGGGGCGATCGGGGCAAGCGCACTGGCCGGGGAGGCCAACGCGCTGGTCGAGCGCCTGCAGGATGCGACCGAGGCCGATCCGGCACCGGTGTTGGCCGCTGTAACGGCGTTCGTGGAGCGCCTGCAGCACCAGCTGCAGCGACTGGGTCACTGAGCCGACTGCTGTTGCAGGTAGGCGATCACCAGTGCGCGGCGTTCGGCGCTGGGAAAGGCGTTGTACATGCGCGTGCCGGGCACCACGTGGGTGGGCGACTGCAGGAACGCGTCCAGGGTCTGCGCGCTCCAGGTGATGTCGGCGCGGCGCATGCCGTCGGAATAGCCGTAATCGGGCAGGCTGCCGGCGCGACGGCCGATCACGCCGTGCAGGTTGGGGCCGAAGCGGTGGATGCCGCCAGGCTGTACGGTGTGGCAGCCGGCGCACAGTTCGAACGCGCGCTGCATGGCCTGCTGCCGGGCCTGTTCAGGCGTGGCCGGCGCCGCAGGCGTGCGCTGGCAGGCCGTGGCAAGCAGGGCCACGGCAACGGTGGTGAGCAGGCGGGAGGCACGCATGGGCGGGCAGGATAGCGGTGCGGTGGAGCGGCCGGGCTGCGACACGTGGTCGCAGCCCGGGGCGATCACATGCCCGAGTAGTTCGGGCCGCCGCCGCCCTGCGGGGTCACCCAGACGATGTTCTGGGTCGGGTCCTTGATGTCGCAGGTCTTGCAGTGCACGCAGTTCTGCGCGTTGATCTGCAGGCGCGCGTTGTCGGCGTCGCCGACGAACTCGTACACGCCGGCCGGGCAGTAACGGGCTTCGGGACCGGCGTACTCGGCCAGATTCACCTTCACCGGAATGCTCGGATCCTTCAGTGTCAGGTGGCTGGGCTGGTTCTCGTCGTGGTTGGTGCTGCTCAGGAACACCGAGCTGAGACGATCGAAGGTCAGCACGCCATCGGGCTTGGGGTAGGCGATGCGGGTGTGCTGGGACGCCGGCTCCAGGCAGGCGTGGTCAGGCTGGGTGCGGTGCAGGGTCCACGGCGGGTTGCGCACGCCCAGCTTCGGCAGCAGCCACTGCTCCACGCCGGTCATCAGCGTGGCAACGGTCTGACCCTTCTTGAACCACTGCTTGAAGTTCTTGGCCTGCTGCAGTTCGGTGAACAGCCAGCTGGCTTCAAACGCCTTCGGGTAGGCGCTCAGTTCATCGTGCTGGCGATCGGCGGCCAGCGCGTCGAACGCGGCGTCGGCGCACAGCATGCCGGTCTTGATCGCGGCATGGCTGCCCTTGATGCGGCTGGCGTTGAGGTAGCCGGCTTCGCAGCCGACCAGCGCGCCCCCGGGAAACACCGTCTTCGGCAGCGACAGCAGGCCGCCGGCGGTGATCGCACGGGCGCCGTAACCGATGCGGGTGCCGCCCTCCAGGTGCTTGCGGATGGAGGGATGGGTCTTGAAACGCTGGAACTCCTCGAACGGGCTCAGCCACGGATTTTTGTAGTCCAGGCCGACCACGTAGCCGATGGCGACCTTGCCGCCGTCGGCGTGGTACAGGAACGCACCGCCGTAGGTGTCGCTGTCCAGCGGCCAGCCGGCGGCATGCACCACCAGGCCCGGCTCGTGCCGGGCCGGGTCGATCTGCCACAGCTCCTTGATGCCGATGCCGTAGGCCTGCGGGTCCTTGCCATCGTCCAGTTTGTAGCGGGCGATCAGCTGGCGGCCGAGGTGGCCGCGCGCACCTTCGGCGAAGATCGTGTACTTGGCGTGCAGCGCCATCCCACGCTCGAAGGCCGGACCGATGCTGCCGTCCTTCTCGATGCCCATGTCGCCGGTGGCCACGCCGATGACCTCGCCGTTGTCGCCGTACAGCACCTCGGCGGCGGCGAAGCCGGGGAAGATCGCAACCTCCAGCGCCTCGGCCTGCTGCGCCAGCCAGCGGGTCACTTCGCCCAGGCTGATGATGTAGTTGCCTTCGTTGTGGAAGCACTCCGGCAGCAGCGCATTGGGGGTGCTGCGCGCGCCGGTCTCGCTGAGGAACAGGAATTCGTCGCGGGTGACCTTCTGCTTCAGCGGTGCGCCGCGCTCGGCCCAGTCCGGGAACAGTTCGGTCAGCGCGCGCGGATCCATCACCGCGCCGGACAGCACGTGCGCGCCCGGTTCGGAGCCCTTCTCCAGCACGCACACCGACAGCTCGCGGCCGGCTTCGATCGCGCGCTGGCGCAGGCGGATCGCGGTGGCCAGGCCGGCGGGGCCGGCACCGACGATCACCACGTCGAACTCCATTACTTCACGCGGGGGCAGGGCGTTGGCTTCAGCGCTCATCGATTGCATGACTCGTGGGTAGGGCCGGCATCGGGGCCACCGGCGGTGCCTGGGAATCGCGCGTGCGGCCACGGGCGAAACGGTTGTTTGAATGTGTCAGGGTACCGGGCCGCGCGTGATCGAGCTAGATCGGCCATGTTCACGTCATGATTGCTGCATTGCAGCGTAGCGGTGCATCTCTGGTGGGTGCCGACCTTGGTCGGCACGCGCTGCCCGGATGACCGACAATGGCCGGGTCCTGACTGCGTGTGAGTGCCATGGCTTTGCATCCGTACGATCTGTTCGATGTCCGTTCCCTGCTCAACGAGGAAGAGCGCGCGGTGCAGGAGAGCGTCGCCCGCTTCACCAACGAGCGCGTGCTGCCGATCATCGGCGATGCTTTCGATCAGGCCCGCTTCCCCGACGAACTGGTGCCGGAGATCGCCTCGTTGGGCCTGCTGGGCGCGACCCTGCCGACCGAGTACGGCGGCGGTGGCCTCGGCGCGGTCAGCTATGGCCTGATCTGCCAGGAGCTGGAGCGCGGCGATTCGGGCCTGCGCAGCTTCGTTTCGGTGCAGAGCTCGCTGTGCATGTATCCCATCTACGCGTACGGCAGCGAGGAACAGCGCCAGCAGTGGCTGCCGGCGATGGCACGCGGCGAACTGATCGGCTGCTTCGGCCTGACCGAGGCGCACGGTGGTTCCGACCCGGCCAGCATGAAGACCCGCGCGGTGCGCGACGGCAGCGACTGGCGCATCAGCGGCAGCAAGATGTGGATCACCAGCGGCCCGGTGGCCGACCTCGCGATCGTCTGGGCACAGACCGAGGACGGCATCCAGGGCTTCGTGCTGGAAAAGGGCATGGCCGGCTTCACGACGCAGGAGATCAAGCACAAGATGAGCCTGCGCGCCTCGTTGACCGGCGCGCTGTTCTTCGATGACGTGCGCGTGCCCGACAGCCATCGCCTGCCGAACGTGAAGGGCCTGAAGGGGCCGCTGGGCTGCCTGACCCAGGCCCGTTACGGCATCAGCTGGGGGCCGATCGGTGCGGCGATTGCCTGCCTGGATGAAGCGCTGGGCTATGCCAAGGAGCGCGTGCTGTTTGGTCGTCCGCTGGCGGCCACGCAGAGCGCGCAGATCAAGCTGGCCGAGATGGCCCGCCGCATCACCACCGCGCAGCTGCTGGCGCTGCAGCTGGGCCGCCTGAAGGAAGCCGGCCAGCTGCAGCCGCAGCAGGTCAGCCTGGCCAAGTGGAACAACTGCCGCATGGCGATTGACATCGCCCGCGAGTGTCGCGATCTGCTCGGTGGGGCTGGGATCACCACCGAGCACGTGGCGATCCGCCACGCCCTGAACCTGGAATCGGTGATCACCTACGAGGGCACCGAGACCGTGCACCAGCTGGTGATCGGCCGCGAACTGACCGGCATCAACGCGTTCTGAGTGCATCGGTAGTGCCGGCCGCTTGCCGGCATCGCCGGGTAGGGTGGGCGGCAAGGGACGCCTATCCGGAGATGCAAGCTGAATGAAGAACAATTCCGCTGTAAGGCTGCTGTGTCTCCCGCTGCTCTTCCAAGCCTCCGTGCTGCAGATGGCGTGGGCAGGCAACAGGGATGATGGGGCATGGGCAGGCAGCTATTCGCAGGCGAGCGATCTGTGTACCGAACCGGGCAGCGGACGCAGTTGCCGTGATGGGTTCAGGGACAGCCTGTCGATTGTCGAAGAATCACTGGGCTATAGGGTTGAGCTGCACAGTACCCAGGCGATGCAGCACGTCTGCTCCTTCGTGCTGCATATGAAGCCCGAAGGCGGAAAACTGATTCATCAGTCCGAACTAGGCACAGTGGCTATCGAGAAACATGCAGGTGCGCTGAGAGTCTCATCCGGCGGGATCGACCCGACGGTGACGGGCTTGGGCATGTGCGGTGCGCATGCCGATATTGATGGTCTGGAGTTTTCTTCTGTCGGCAATCGCACGCGCCCCGGGCAACGCAAGGGCGCCCACTCCTGATTGATCCAGGCGGAACGCATCCACGCATGGCGTGGATCTACCGCGCGGCTGTCGGGTCCGCCTTGAAGCGGGCCGAGGAGCGCAGGGTACCGGTGCGCAGCACCGGCTCGCCGATGGCGGCGCGTTTCTTTGGTTACTTTCTTTGCGCGAGCAAAGAAAGTAACACACGTGAGCTACGCGCCGCCGGCAAACCCATGCTGCCGCCACGCCTCGTACATCACCACCGCAACGGTGTTGGAAAGATTGAGGCTGCGGTTGTCCGGCCGCATCGGCAGGCGCAGGCGGCGGCCATCCGGCAGTGCATCGAGCACGTCCTGCGGCAGGCCACGGCTTTCCGGGCCGAACAGGAACGCATCGCCCTCTTCAAAGGCCACGCTGTCGTAGCGCACGCTGGCGCGGGTACTGAGTGCGAACAACCGATTCGGTGCGATCCGCGCCAGCGCGGTGTCCAGGTCGGGGTGCACCTGCAGGCGCGAGTACTCGTGGTAGTCCAGCCCGGCGCGCTTGAGCTGCTTGTCTTCCAGTGCGAAGCCGAGTGGCTCGACCAGGTGCAGCTGCGCGCCGGTGTTGGCGCAGAGCCGGATCACATTGCCCGTGTTGGGCGGGATTTCCGGTTGGAACAGGATCACGTGGAACTGGGGCGCGGCATTCATCGGCGCAGTGTACCTGCGACGACCGCCGCCTTTACGGCGCACGCCCTGCGCGGGGCAGGGCGGCACCGGTTACGGGCGCAGCAGGACCTGGGCGGTTTCGGTGGCCAGGGCCTGCAGGTCGGCAGCGCTCGGGCGTACCTGCAGGGCCGGCAGGTTGACGATGACCGAGTGGGCAACGTTGGTGGCGGCGGCGGCCAGGGTGGCGGCGTAGCGCTGGGCTTCCAGTTCGGCGGCCAGGGCGACGCGCTGTTCCAGGCTCGGGCGCACTTCCACCGAGGCCAGGGTGGTGATCGGCATCGCGGCGGCGACCGGGGCGGCGACGTAGCCGTTGCGCTCAGCCAGCTGGTCGGCGCTGGGGCGCACTTCCACGGTGGCCAGGGTCGGGATGCCGCTGGCCTGTTCCCAGGCCTGCTGGGCCAGCTGGTCGGCGGCAGGGCGAACCTGCACGGTGGACAGCGTCTTGATGGATTCGGAGGCCTGCACCGACGAAACAACCGCGGTGCCGGCGATCAGGGCGATGGCGATGGCAATGGTCTTGGCGTTCATGACGGGGCCTGTTTAGTGTTGGTGAGCAGTGGTGTGGTAGTAAGGTAGTACACCAATTCTGGGCATGCAAGAGAAATTTTCGATTTCCTGCATTTGTTCAGTCTTCAGTCAGCTTTTGTCTGAAGCCCTTCCTGGCGCAGGAAGTACCAAGCAATCCGCGTGCCAACTTTTAGTTGTTGATTTGCAAGGCTTTTATGTGGTCCCGAAAGTGTCCGGTGGGCGGACACCTGTCCATTCGATAAGCCGCGGACACTGTCCGGACCGCCTTCAGCCGGCGTCTGTGACGTTTCAAGAGCGCCCGTGGGCGTCGGGCAGGATGGCCATCTGGGCAAACACCCCCAGTGACTGGCGACCGATTCCGGCCGCCGCGCGCGCAGGCTAGGATCGGGGTTCACCTTCGTGACCAAGGATCCGGATATGTCTCTCGCCCTTCGCCCGCGCGCTGCACTGCTGGCCGTCGCCCTCAGCACCGCCCTGGGCACGCTCGCGCCCACCCATGCGCTCGCCGCCAAGCCGGCGGCACCGGCCAAGGTCGATATCCCGTACGAGCAGTTCACCCTGCCCAACGGCCTGCGCGTGATCGTGCATACTGATCGCAAGGCGCCGATCGTTGCGGTCAACGTCTGGTACCACGTGGGCAGCAAGGACGAGCCGGCTGGCCGTACCGGCTTTGCGCACCTGTTCGAACACCTGATGTTCCAGGGCAGCGAAAACCACGACGGCGAATTCTTCGAACCGTTCAAGCAGGTGGGTGCCACCAACCAGAACGGCACCACCAACACCGATCGCACCAACTATTTCGAAAACGTGCCGACCACCGCGCTGGACATGGCGCTGTGGATGGAATCGGACCGCATGGGCCATCTGGTCGGTGCGATCGACCAGGCCGCGCTGGACGAGCAGCGTGGCGTGGTGCAGAACGAGAAGCGCCAAGGCGAGAACCAGCCCTACGGCCAGGCCTGGGACCAGCTCAACAAGGCGCTGTACCCGGTGGGCCACCCGTACCACCACGGCGTGATCGGGTCGATGAACGATCTGAACGCGGCGTCGCTGGATGACGTGAAGACCTGGTTCCGTACCTGGTACGGCCCGAACAACGCGGTGCTGGTGCTGGCCGGCGACATCGACCTGGCCACCGCCAAGGAAAAGGTCGCCAGGTACTTCGGCAGCATCCCGGCCGGCCCGACCATGGCGCAGCCGGCGGTGAACGTGGCCAAGCGTAGTGCCGACACGCGCGAGACGATGACCGACAAGGTGCCGCAGGCGCGCATCTACCGCGCCTGGAACGTGCCGCAGGTCGGCACCACCGAGGTCGATCAGCTGCAGTTGTTCGCGCAGGTGCTGGGCGGTGCGAAGTCTTCGCGCCTGAGCCAGCGCCTGCAGCACCAGGACAAGCTGGTGGACAGCATCGCGTCGGGCCTGTCGACCTCGCAGTTGGGCTCGAACTTCGTGATCATGGCGACGGTCAAGCAGGGCCAGGACCCGGCCAAGGTCGAGAAGATCATCGACGAGGAACTGGACCGGCTGATCAAGCAGGGCCCGACCGCGGCCGAGCTGGAGCGCGCCAAGACCAGTGCCCGCGCCGGTTTCATCCGCGGCATCGAGCGCATTGGTGGCTTCGGCGGCAAGGCCGACGCACTGGCCGAGTGCGCGGTGTTCACCGGCGACCCGGGCTGCTTCCGCACCTCGCTGGCCAACATCGAGAAGGCCAGTGCTGCTGATCTGAGCCGGCTCGGCGCGCAGTGGCTGGACAAGGGCAGCCACACCCTGGTGATCGCACCGGGTGAGCGCGTGGCGCTGAAGGAAGACCCGAGCCAGGCGCCGAAGCCGTTCACCGTGCCGGCGGTGGACCCGAAGTACAGCACCCTGCCCGAGCAGGTCGACCGCAAGGCCGGCGTGCCGCAGACCCGCGAGTTCCCGCAGCTGAAGTTCCCGGCGCTGCAGCGCGCCACGCTGAAGAACGGCACCCAGGTGATCCTGGCCGAGCGCCACGAGATTCCGGTGGTGCAGTTCAGCTACCAGTTCCCGGGCGGCTTCAGTGCCGACCAGGGCCGCAAGCCGGGCACCGCCAACTTCACCATGAGCCTGATGACCGAAGGCGCCGGCAAGCTGGGCTCGCTGGCCTTCGCCGACGCCGCGGATGCGCTGGGCGCCAGCCTGGATGCCTCGGCCGGCCTGGACTCGATGAGCGTGGACCTGTCGGCGCTGAAGGAGAACCTGGTGCCGTCGCTGGCGCTGTACCGCGACCTGCTGCGCGAGCCGCGCTTCGAGCAGGGCGAGATCGACCGGGTCAAGGCGAGCTGGATCGCTGGCATCCAGCAGGAGAAGGTCAACCCGGGTGCGGTGGCAATGCGCGTGCTGCCCCCGCTGCTGTACGGCAAGGGCCACCCGTATGCCATTCCGTTTACCGGTAGCGGTGACGAGGCGGCGATCAACGGCCTGACCCGCGAGGACCTGGTCGACTTCCACCACGACTGGCTGCGCCCGCAGAACGGCACCTTGATCGTGGTCGGCGACACCACCCTGGCCGAGATCGTGCCGCTGCTGGACAAGCAGCTGGGCGACTGGAAGGCCAGTGGCGAGGCCCCGCAGGTGAAGGCGGCCACCGACGTTGCGCTGCCGAAGGGCCCGCGCGTGTTCCTGATCGACCAGCCGGGCGCGGTACAGGCCAACCTGTTTGCCGGCCAGGTGGTGGCACCTTCCAGCGCCACCAGTTCGACCCGCTTCGACATCGCCAACGGCGTGATCGGCGGCGACTTCACCTCGCGCCTGAACATGAACCTGCGCGAGGACAAGCACTGGTCGTACGGTGCGCGCAGCAGCGCGGTCAATTCGGTGGGCCAGCGCCCGTGGATGGCCAGCGCGCCGGTGCAGATCGACAAGACCGGCCCGGCGCTGGCGGAAATGCGCAAGGAAATCGCCGCGTTCGCCGATGGCAGCAAGCCGGCCACCGCTGCCGAGGTCAACCGCATCCGCAACATCCAGACCCTGAGCCTGCCCGGTGCCTACGAGACCGCCAGTGCGGTGGCGTCGACCATCGGTTCGATCGTGCAGTTCAAGCGCCCGGACGATTACGTGCTGCGGCGCAAGGCCGAGATCGAAGCGATGACCCCGGCGCAGGTGCAGCTGGCCGCCGCCGAGATCAAGCCGCAGGCCCTGACCTGGGTGGTGGTGGGTGACCTCAAGCAGACCGAAGCGGCCGTTCGCGCGCTGAACCTGGGCGAGGTGACGGTGATCGACGCCGAAGGCAACCCGGTCAAGAAATAAGGGATGTGCCTGCCCGCCACGGCGGGCAGGTCTCCCGTGGTAGCGGCGGGGGCCGCCCCGCCGCGGTGAGCCGGCCCCCCAAACCCCGCGGGGGGCCCGCCGGGCGCGGCCCCGCCCCGCGCCCCCCCCCCG